>CAZILJ010000076.1:0-1619 GCA_964539915.1 uncultured Acidobacteriaceae bacterium
GCACGAGACCAATATCTTTATTGGGGATTGGGTGCCGTAGCAGTAGCGCTGCCGAGCCGAGGGCAAGATGCCGGCGCTACCTTTCTAATCTAAGCGGCTTTGCGGTTTCCACTCACGCACATCCAGCCGACGCAGGCCAGCATTCCGCACCAGCCCAGCAGTCGCACCACCGTCGCGATCTGCGTGTCGTGACTCAGAACGCCGAGACTCGAGAAGATTGCATAGAAGTCGTGCTCCACGAAATCGGAATCACCGGTCGTCACCAGCGGAAGTAACTGGACCCGGGCGTCGGCCATATACGTCGCCGTATAGAGCCAGTTCTCAAAAAAGAAAAACAGGCTGAACACAAACCCGGGGATCTGGCGTTGACTGAAAAAGTAAACGGCGAGGAGGAACGGGACCAGCCACTGCAGCAACGTACCACCCCAGAGCCCCAGTGTGGGACCGAACCATCCGAACAGATTGTGCCCGCCTTCGTGAACAATGAGATTGGCGTTATCAATAAACAGAAACCCGCCGCGCGCAGAAAAAGCGTACAGGAGAAAGCCTGCGTAGAAGATCAGCCAGGCCACCAATGCGGGCCGCGAGACCGGTTTCCAGGGCTCATCGAGAATCGATTGGAGTGACTCAATCATGTGGCGGCTACGACGATTCTAAGGACACTGATTCGCCCGGGGCAGGTTACGAAGGTGTGGCCGTCGCGGGAGGAGCTGTTTCTTGTTACAGTGGTCTGGCCATAACAGCTGCATCTGGAAAGGCCGCTGTTATCTCGCAGTGAGACAGACGTAGCGAGCGATGTCGCTCAAAATGATTCCGAAATGATTATGAAGACTCGGCAGTGGTTTATCGTGATTGTGCTACTTCTGCTGGTGGCCGCGGCCATCGCGGGGTTCGTCTGGACGCGGGCCTTGCCGGCTGCGAACGAAGAAACATCTGCAACCCCGGGCAGAACCTTGCTGGGACGGAAAACGGCCGTCGCTCGCCATCCGCTCGTGGATCAGCGTCCTCTCGAGACGGCCAGGCGGATGTCTGCGCTGGCGGGTACGCCGGATGAGCAGGTGCTGGCGCACGAAGCGGAAAAAGTCGGCGACCATGAGGTCGACCTGGCATTCTTTGACGCACTGCGTACCGCCGAAGAGAATCCGCCGCCGATCCCGGCCGAAGCCAAACCGATCTTGGATCGCAAAACCAAAGCGGAGCAGGCGCTCAAGGGTGATCAGGAAGGCATTGCTCTCCTGACACGAAAACTGGCGGCCGCCCCCGAATCTCAGAAGGACAACCTGCAGGATCAGGTCGACGTCGCGAAAGCGCAGATGGATCTGGATCAGGATGAACTGGATGATGCTGCCGAGGATTTGGAGCAGGCGGGGGGGGATCCGGAATCGAAGATCAAACGGCTGAAAGCCGCGCATGATGCCAGCGATCGTGCCCCGGTGGCGGTCACAGGCTCGGCGGTCGATCCGCACGAACAGGACTACCAGACGCATACGCTGTTCAAGGTGTTCCGGGCATGGCGGGCGCTGCGTCAGAAAAAGGCGGAGCTGGAAGCGGCGAGGCAGGAAACCATTGCCAAACAGCAGCGCCTCAACGAGAGGCACGCCACCTTGAGCGGGCAAGTC
>CAZILJ010000077.1:0-2590 GCA_964539915.1 uncultured Acidobacteriaceae bacterium
ACCGACTATCTGATTGCGCCGTTGGTACGCGGGCGTGGCGATGAGTTCGACTGCAATCGATTCGAGGTCGTGAGCCCCGCCGCTGGATGGTCCGACCCTTTGGAAATGTACTTCAAGCAGGATCTCATCCGAACGGGCCATGGCTGGAGTTGGCCGCCCTTGAATAGGTCCAAGCCGGTTGAAGCATCGCTTGATCTTAACGAATGGATTCGTTTTGATCAGCCGGGCGATTACACAATAAAAGTCACCAGTTTTTGCGTTTGCAAGGTCCAGGGCGCGGTAAGCTATTCGCTTTCAAAGACGATCAAGCTGCAAATCGTGCCGGCGACGCCGGAATGGCAGAACGAAAAGTTCAAGTCGATCCAGCCGAATTTGGACCTGCTTGACCTGCCGGCCCCGCAGGCGCAGCCAGGTGAATCCAGCCAGTCGCAATGGGAACGCCACGGGGAGTTGTTTGAAAGCGCAAGAGCCGACCTCAAGTACCTCGCGACTCCGGCAGCCATCGATGAGATGACTTACCGGCTTCGGGACGAAAAGTACAACTTCGCGGACCAGTGCAGCACGGGGCTGATGGGTTTGCCGCCAGCAATGCGCGAGACCGCCATCGCTTCGATGAACAAGAGAATCGAAGAGCCCGATTTCCCCATCGCACAGTGGTTCTTCTCTACCTTGTCATTCCTGCATGTAACCCCAGGGTCGGAGAAAGAGAGCATTCGCAAGCAACGCGAGGCCATCAACCCGGTCATCTGGTCGGCGATCTTCTCGGCCGTTACGAAGAAAGAGCCGGCGGCGAGGGCGAAGACGGTCCAAACCCTGCTCGGCTATGGACGCAACATCTCGACTCCAGAAGTGAAGCAGCAGATGGCTTCGCTGTTAAAGCTCTCTTTTCTCGATCTGGATAGCCGCAGCCAGACGGACGATCTGCGTAATGAGTGGGACCGGCTCAGGTCGCCGGAGTTTCTCCCCATTTTGGAGGCACTGGCCCGCCTTCCAGTGCAGAGCGATAGCGACCTCGTCTATGACCGGCAGCAGCTCAAAGGCCTAGCCCTCAAGCGCTGGTATGAGCTTGACCCCGAGGGCGCGCATCGCGAGATTGTGGCGCAGATCGGCTCCGCTTCTCCCTCGCTTGCTGCACAATCCATCGCGTTTTTGCCGGAGGAACAATTTCCGCAGTTTGAGCCAATCTGGGCGCAAGCGCTCCTCGATACGACCAGTCAGTTGCGCGAGAGGGCGCTCGGATCGCTGCTTGTCCGCTTTGGCACGGGAGGCGTGACCAACCAGATGATCGCCAAACTGGGCGAAAAGAGCAACTACCCTTGCGATGCACATATTGTGGCGTTGGCCTACATGGTTCGCTCCGATCCCAATCTTGCCCGACAGAAATTGAAGCAGGAATTCCCCGGAAAATGCAGCGGCCAACTGCTGCGATTCATTTCGGAACTGACGACGGCCCCGGTACTGAACGATCAGGCAGTGGAGAATCTTGACAGTACCGACCCTGAGACTGTGCGCGATGCGCTCCAGTACCTCGCTTCTTACGGCAGGAAAGAAGACGAGGCTCCGCTTTGGCGGCGCTACGTAGAATGGACATCGGCGTACGAGGGAAAGGCGGTTCTGCTCGACCGTCGGGGCAATGATTGGTATAAGACCTTTGATAATTCGATCATTGGCGAAGAGCTTGGTGATGCATTGATCAGGGGGCAAGGATGGTTTGCCGATCCGGATCTCATCGCGCGCGTGTTGAAACAGTGCGTTGGAGAGTCCATGTGCAAACAGCTCAAAAGTGATGCCGACTCGGCGGTTGCCCCTTACCGGTTGAATATTCCTGACTTAACGTTGCCAACGTTGGGCATGCCTGCTGATTCTATCGGTGTGGCGCAGTATGAGACCCGCTCGCTTAAACTTTTCGAGGCAAAGATCAGTCAGTTCCCTCCGGGATCAAAGTTTGTCGTGGGCCGCTGGTATCGTCCATCCAACAGCGACGAGCGAACGCTCGAAGCAGAGGTTCGGACAATTCTGGAGAGGCACGGTATGTCCCTGGCGATTTCGCAAGATTGAAGGGCTCGAGGACTTCTCGCCAATGAACCTTGTCTGGCGACGGGCATAACTGGTCCAATCTGTGCACGCGCCTCTAAATCTTTTCATCCGTTTGAGTTACGTCCGCGCGGGCATCATGATTGGCCAGTTATGCCCGTCATCCAGGAGTTTCTGGAATCGATTCACACAAGCCCGTCTTACTGTTATCGATGCGCCAGCAAAAGCGACAGTCATCAAGGTTACAAGATATTTGGCTCTACACCCCAGAGTCGCTCAATGCTTCTTCCACATTGCAAACGCCTTTTGCATGCGCGGATCGGTAAAGAGTTTGACGCAAATTTCGCGCTCGACCGGCCCAGCCACCACACAGTGCAGGTCAGTCCGCCGGGCGACCTCTTTCGCCGGGATACTAATCTGTGAAACGAACCGGCCCGCATCGGCAATCGTGGCACCGAAGACTAGTCGGTCCAGGCCCGACCAGAGAGCGCAGGCCATGCACATCGCACACGGCTCGCACGTCGTATACAGCGTGTAGCCCTTGAGGGAGCCCGAG
>CAZILJ010000078.1:0-13527 GCA_964539915.1 uncultured Acidobacteriaceae bacterium
TCGCCTCCGTTCCTGAACTGACGAAGCGAATTTTCTGCACATGCGGGAATGCCGAAATTACCATCTCGGCCAGGTCGGCTTCCGAAGGCGTGGAAGCGCCAAAGCTAGTGCCGTTGCAGGCTGCGCTGAGAATCGCATCGAGCACGCCCGCGTCGGCATGGCCAAGAATCAGCGGCCCCCATGAGCCCACATAATCGATGTATTCGTTTTCGTCGGCGTCCCAAATGTGCGAGCCCTTCCCGCGCACGATGAACAGCGGATCGGCTCCCACGGAACGAAATGCCCGCACCGGGGAGTTCACGCCTCCTGGAATCATGCTTTCGGCCCGTTGCTGCAAGCGCCGGGACTGCTCGGTTTTACGCAATGTAGTGGACGGCATCGAATCCTCTCGACGAGGAGAAATGGGATGTCAACAGATGCAATCAATGCAACCGATTACTATAACAGCGGCCGGCTAGCGAAATTCATCTGATATTCATTCCCTTGCAACCGCCTTGCAACATGCCGACAGTACAGTAGGGACATCAAGCACCCTTCTAACCGGGAGGGTTTGAAGGACAGTCTCGGGGGCTCCGGACTGTCCTTTTTGCGTTTGCGCAGATTGATGTTGCTGTGGGACCGGGTCTCGGGCCCGGTCGCGGCGCGCGGCGCCGCTGCTCCTCGCTGCCCGCTTTCCACCAACCGCGCTGTTAACCGCAATTAACTTCCCATCGTATAATCACCGTTAATGATTACCGTCTCCAAGGAGGACTACCTCAAATCGATCCTCGAAGCCGAGAGTGAGGGCGAAGCAGTCATCTCCGCGCGCTTGGCGGACCTGTTGAAGGTCTCTCCACCCGCGGTGACCATGGCTCTACGCCGCCTGAAAAAGGACGGCCTGGTACGCGTGGAGAGTAGCGGCGAGGTACGTTTGACCGCGGCCGGCCGAAAAATCGCCCGCAAGCTGACCCTCCGCCATCACCTGATTGAACGCATGCTCTCTGAACTCTTTGGCATGGAGTGGTGGAAAGTCCACGACGAAGCGGAGCGGCTGGAGCACGCAGTTTCACCTGACTTCGAGGCTAAACTCCTGGCCAAGCTGGGTTCCGGCGGCGCGTGCCCACACGGTAATTTGAGTGAACTCGAAGGACCAGCCAGCCGTCGGCGGCGCGGCCTCGTCCTGCTTGCCGACGCAGAGATCGACAACATCTACACCGTAAGCGGAATTTACGAACGCGACCGCCGCCTTCTCGAGTTTCTGGAGCACCGAGGCGTCCGTCCCGGAGCAAAGCTACGTTTGATCGAGCGCAACTACGATCAGACCCTCACCCTTTCTACCCCGTCAGGCACCGTTTCTTTGGGCCCTGCCGCCTCGGAGCGCGTCTGGCTCTCCCCCTCCGTGCGCTCGAAGCACTAACGAGCCTGGTGGAGTTAAAGCGGGTTGCACTCTTAGCCTGGCGCCGCTGAATGGCATCCCCCCGCGCTGAGCCGCTAGGAAACATGGTCAGGGGGTGTATGCGTGCTGGGGCGACGCGATGCCCCGCGTCAGATCAGACGATGGATTGCTTATACTTGCAGCCTCGGTCTCAATGGCAGGCGGAAACCGGGTTACATCGAGAAAATCGCGCGGAATTTCTTTTCTTAAGAAAATAGTTAACTATGGTTTATCTGATGAGATATACTTACGCTAACTTGGGCAGTTGTGGCACTGCACACTGATGCGTTCCCGGAATGAACGATCCTAGGACAGCAGCGAAGGAGCGCCCGGAATTGCCGTCGAACCTCGTGCCCCGCCCCGTCTCTGCTTCCACCGACGTGGTCATCACTCACGAGGATATCGACCGAGCCCACGACCGCGAACGCGTGCGTACCACGCGCAGCCAGCGCGGTCTCTGGCCACGCACCAGACTTCTTTGGTTGCTGATTGGCCCCGGCATCCTCGTCATGCTGGGCGAGAACGATGGGCCCAGCATGCTGTCGTACGCCGCGACCGGCGCCCGCTACGGCATCGGTTTCTTTCTGCCTTTCGTCGTGCTCACTTTCCTGATGGCCTGCGTGGTGCAGGAAATGACCGTGAGGTTAGGGGCGGCCACACACCGCGGACACGCCGAACTGATCTTTGACCGCTTCGGCCCGTTCTGGGGTTGGTTCTCGATGGTCGACCTCATGATCGGCAACTTCCTCACTCTGGTCACCGAGTTCATCGCAATCCGCGCCGGCTTGGGGTTCTTCGGCGTTCCCCCCGCGGTCTCCGTTATCGGCGCATGGCTCGTGCTGTTTGTCGCCCTGATGGCCCACCGCTACTGGACTTGGGAGCGCATCACCCTGGTCGCGGCCATGTTCAACTTGATCTTCGTCCCAGTGGCCCTGCTCAGCCATCCTCACTGGGGAGCGATCGGCAGCGCGCTGTTCACCTGGAAGCCACTGCCGGGAGGACTTACCCAGGAAACCGTCCTCATCCTGCTTTCGAATATCGGTGCGACGGTAACGCCCTGGATGCTGTTCTTCCAGCAGAGCGCTATCGCCGACAAGGGCCTGACCACGCACGATATACGCTTCGGCCGCGTGGACACCGTGCTGGGTGCAGCCTTGGCGGCGCTCGCCGCGCTGGCCACCATCGTAGCGACCGCTCCCCTGTTTGCCCACGGCATGTCTACCGGCAATTTCGAAGCGGCCGAGTTTGCCCAAGCCCTCCAGCCCTTCGTCGGACATTGGGGTTCAGCTCTGTTCGCTCTCGGCATGTTTGAAGCGGGAATGGTCGCCGCAGTCACGATTTCAACCTCGTCGGCTTATGCCTTCGGAGAAGTCGCGCACCGGCCGCACAGTCTGAATCTTCCTTTCCAACAGGGAAAGTCTTTCTATCTCGTATTGATCCTCGAAGCCGCGGCCGCTGCCGGACTGGTCCTGATCCCGGGCATCCCGCTGGTCTACATCGTGCTGGTGGTCAATGTGATTGCGGTTCTGGCCATGCCGCCCGCACTGCTTTTCTTGTACATTCTGGTCAACGATCGCGAGATCATGGGTGACCTCGTCAGCCCCTTGTGGGCAAACATGATGGCCCTCGGGGTAGTGCTCATATTGGTCGCTGCTGGACTCCTGTTTGGAATCAGTGTGGTCGCCCCGCACGCCCTGGCATTGGTTGGAGGCAAGTAGATGGACCCACACTTCAATTCCGCAGCAGCCGACGATATAAGCGGCGAAGATCTCGCTTCGGTCGTTGCGTCTCTCGAACCAGATCAGCTCATTTCCGCTAAAGAAAAACACCATTGCCCACGCCGCCAGTTGACTCGCACCGAGATGATCCTCTTCTGGGCTCTCCGGTTTTATCTGGTCTTCATGTTTGGAGTTGTCATCTACCAGATCTGGACGAGCGTCCGATAGGTCTGAGGATCGGCAACGGCGAAATTTGAGCGTCCGAACTATGGCTCCAACAGCGCCGCACGTAACAAGTTCCAACTGGCTTCGTCCGGGGCGCAAAGCAATCCACCGTCCAAATGCGTGGGATGATACGCTGTGCCGCTAAAATGCGCGCTATACCCGCCTGCTTCCCGGTGGAGCAGCCAACCAGCCGCATGATCCCAAGGCATGAGCCTGCTGTAGAGAAGTAAATGACAATAGCCGGCCGCGGCCATGCGGTACTCATGCGCCGCGCAACGCAAGTTTGCGCTAGCCGCTAACTTCGTTGAATTGACGAGCACCCTGCTTCGCAACGGCGCAGGCAAGAATCCCGAAGGTACGATGCCCTCCATGGTCGATACCGGGCCGGGCTTTGCAACCCGCAAAGCGATGCGGCTTCCGTCTTCGTGCTCAATCCAAGCTCCGCCGCCACGCAGAGCGTAAGCCCAATCCCGGCAAACAGGATCGTAGATCACCCCTGCGACGACCTCGCCGCGCACCGTGGCTGCGGTCATGACCCCGAACAACGGCAAATTGGAGACGAAGTTTTTCGTGCCGTCGATGGGATCGACGATGAATGCCAGTTCGGCAGACGAAAAATTGTGGAGCAAGGTAGGATCTCGTGCCGTTGCTTCTTCCCCGACGATGATACAGCCGGGAAAAGCCGCTACGAGTGCGGCGCTGATCACCGCCTCGGAAGCTTCGTCCGCGTCTGTGACAAGGTCGATCGGAGAAGATTTTTGCCGAATCTCTATCGAAGTGAGTTTGCCAAACCTCGGCATGATCTCGGTGCGCGCGGCGAAGGCGAGGGCGGCGCCGACTTTGTGAAGATCGTGTTCAGAAAACGACATGAGATTCCAGACTCTCCAGACTCTCCAAAGCTTGAGCTTGACCGACTGAGCCTCTAGAATACACGGTCGAAAAAACCCGGGCGAGCGAGTCCAAGGAACACAACCGGATGTTCGTTGGGATCGGTTAGATCGGCCGATCCGGGTAAATCGCTTTTGGAAAGCGTACATGGATTAGCAGTGCACACAGAGCAAGAATCAACATGGCGAAGATGCTGCCCTCAGGTCCCGCCGAGCCTCCCGTGAGCCAATTTGGCCCTTGCACGGAGCTGTTCAGAAACCGGCCGACGCCAAGCAAGCCACTGTCGGGCGTGCCATAGAAAAACGTCTCCGCCCAATCCCATGCCGCGTGAAATCCGATGGCAAACCAGAGGCTACCGGTGCGCCGAATCATGAGGCAAAAAAGCAGCCCTGTCGCGACCACCTGCAAAATGCCCAATGCGGTTTCTCCATGATTGCCGAGGTGAGCTCCAGCGAAAACAAGTGACAAAAATATCGCGGCCGGCCAGAAGCGGATCCGCCTCGACATGGAGAAGAGCCAGTAGCCACGAAAAGCAAATTCTTCGCTCAGCGAGACGGCAAGGAAAGTAGCGCCCCAAGCCAAAGCCCAACGGAAGATCGCGTTTCCCGCAAGTCCGACCGAGTCAATCTGAAAGTGGCCGGAAACCGACAGCAGTAGCAGGATGGCCGAAAGCATCGCGAAGCCCCAGACCGAACCCTCCCAAAATCTTCGGCCGAATGCTTGCCCCGGCGGAATGCCGTATTCATCGAGGGACCGCTTCTCGATCCTCGACAAAATCCACGTCGCCAGGGCGACAAAAAACGCCATGACCGCCTTGAGCGGCAACTCACTCTGCACGGTCAAAACGCCTTTCCCGCTTTTCGCGAGATGGAATCCGTATACCAGAATCATCGGAACCGCGAACGCAATTCCGACCCAGATGAGCAACCGGGTACGATCGATGCGACCCCAGGCCGTAGGCTGCTGGGAGCAGGCTTCGTTTAGTAGGTTCGATACGGCGTCTGGTTCGTGCTCTTGTGACAACTCCTCGAGGAGCTTGTCGCGGGATTCGTCAGGCAAGAACTGCCTCCTGTCCGAAGGACCGAGTGTGACCGTCGACACTGCCGAGCGCTAGCAACAACCTGTCCTCAGGTCTTCGACGTGGTTCTCCGACATTTTAGCTCGGCCAAAGTTGATGACCGGCTTCCTGTAGCAGGTCGATCGCCGACGCGAACTCCTCCTGGATCAGAACATAGTCCGTGTCGAAGGTGGAAATGGCGAAGACGGGGATGTCTCGTGTCGACAGCGGCTCGATGAAAGAAAGCAGCACGCCGGTCTGCGAAAAGGAAAATGGCCCTTCGAGCTTCAAACAAATCCATCGCTGTGGAGAATGCACATCCGCAGGAACGTTCTCCGTCGGGCACACGACGGAGAGTTCGTCGGCGGTGCGAGTGATCGACGTGAAGTCTCCCTTCTTGGCCCAATCGGGAACTTCCGCATCGGGTGCCAGGCGCACTATTGCATAGGTGAGGGGAAGAGAGCGGAATTTGAGTTCGCGGCGTTTCACTGGCCTTCGACCGCCCTGCGCAGCGCGGCCCTGGCGAGAATGCGCGTAGAGTCCAGCATGGGAAGCGCCGAGGACTCGGTGGTCATGAGTAGCGGGATCTCCGTACAAGCCAGCGCCACGGCATCACAACCTTCATCTTTCAGACCGCGAATGACCTCGGTGAAATAAGCCTGCGTGCGCGGCAAGAAAGTTCCGTGGACCAATTCGTCGAAGATGATGCGGTGAATGCGCTCCCGTTCCTCGACGCCCGGAACACGCTGCTCGATGCCGGCTCTCTTCAGCGTCTCGCGGTACACAGGCCCGTCCATCAACGCGCGCGTGCCCAGCACGCCCAGGCGTTTGTAACCTTGCCGCTTGGCTTCGTTCCCCACCTCGACCGCGATGTGCAGCCAGGGACGCGGGGACCGATGCTCAACCAGATCGAAAGCCTGATGCACTGTGTTCACCGGAGCGATGAGGAAGTCCGCGCCAGCGCGCGCTAACTTGTCGGCAGAGGAAAGCATCAGTTCTGCGACGCCGACCCAGTCATTTGCGTCAATACAGTTCTTGTATTGAATAAAGGGATGCCCGTGCATCGACACTTCCGGATGATTGTAAGGCCCGAGGAGATCGGCGCCTTCAACGCAGATCGTGCGATAACAGAGCGCAGCGCCTTCCGCGCTGGATGCGACGATGCCAATGTGTAACATCAGTTGCCAGTTTGCTGTTCGGCCGTGACCCTAGCTCAGCTTTTGATTGTAGCTGGAGCCATCGCATACGGGCTGGAATCCCGGTAACGCTTTTCGAATTCTTCGCGGGTACAGATGGTTTTGAGGTCAATGACCCGGTCAATGGCCAGGATGCCGTCCAGGTGGTCGATTTCATGCTGTAGTAGCTCGGAGAGATTGCAGTCGTCTCCCGCTTCGAATTCGATCGTTCCGCCATTCAGGGTCTGATAGCGGACCTTGATTTCGCGCCAGCGTTCGACCTGCATGAAGATCGAGAGGAAACTCAGGCAGGCGTCCCAGACCACAATTTTTTCTTCGCTGTGTTCCACGATCTCCGGGTTGACCAAAGGCCAAGGTTCGGCTCCGGGGAGCTTGAGGAAAATGACGCGCCGCAAAACTCCAAGCTGGGGAGCGGCGATGCCGCGACCATAGCCCGTCGCGTCGCGCCAATGTGCCAGCGTGTCACGCAGCTCCTGCACCAGATCCTGGATGTCCCGGCCCGTGGGATCAGCGACCGGAACCGAAGTTTCCCGCAAGCGTGGATCGCCGAGCTGGAGAATGGAACGGATAGCCATGGATTCCTTTCACTTGGCAGTCTTCGATCATCGCGCGGCGGCAGCATCGAACAAGCTAAGCAGTTCCAGCTTTTTTTCCGCCGGCAGAAACGACGCCTCGAAGGAATTGCGCGCCAGTTCGCGGAGATGCTCATCGCTGAACCCGAACGCTTCCTGGGCGAGTTGGTATTCTCGCGACAGCGTGGTGCCGAACAGCGCTGGATCGTCGGTGTTGAGCGTGATCATGACGCCCTGATCGAAATAGTTCTTTGTGGGATGTTCCGCAACCGTCTTGCACACTCCAGTGCGTAGGTTGCTGGTGATGCAGAGTTCGACCGGGATCTGGCGCTGGGCCAGTTCCTCGATCAGGTCTGCGTCCTGTCCGGCAGTGAAGCCGTGACCAATCCGCTCGGCACGCAGATTCAGCGCTCCCCAGATGGACTCGGGCGGGCCAGTCTCCCCCGCATGCGCCGTTAAGCGCAACCCATGGTCAGCCGCGTACCCGTAGACACTGCGGAAAAGTTCAGGTGGAGCCTTCAATTCGTCTCCGCCAATGCCGACGCCGACGACATGGCGGTCACGGTAGCGTGCCGCCAGTTCGAAAACTTTTTGCGCTTCCTCGACTCCAAAGTGGCGGGTGGCGTCGAAGATCCACAGCAGCGACACGCCGAAATCTCGCGCGCCACGAGCGCGCCCGCGATCGAGGCCTTCGAAGATGGCGGCGAAATCCTGCTTGCGGTACAGGCAGACGCCCACCGCAACGTAGACCTCCGCGTGCAGCACATTTTCTTCCTTCAGTCGCTGCATCAGGCGGTACGTAATCAGTTCGTAGTCGTCTGCGCCGCGCAGATGCGCGCTGACTCCTTTGAAGGCCATCAGAAAACTCTGAAAATCGTTGTAGCTGTACAGCGTCTGCACTTCCGCAAGCGTCGCGTGATCGCCGTGTAGCTTGCGCAGTTCAAGCAGCGTCGCCGGCTCGACCGAGCCTTCGAGATGCAGATGCAGCTCCGCCTTCGGTAGTTGACGAATGAAAGCGTTGGGCGGGCGGGGCGGCACGGAACTCATCTGCTGATTGTAGATTCTTGGCCTCGGATTTGCGAGGGAGGAGCAATGTTCGTGCAGGCGGTTTTTTCCGCTACAATCCGGTGTTCTTTATGTCAGCCCTAAACAGGAGAGCCCATGGACGCCAAGGTCATTCGCAGAGTAATGGTTGTATGCGTTCTGCGGGCGGCGGCATCGCCTCTGTTGGCCGCCGCGGCACCTCAGGTGAAAACCACTTCGGGCATGGTCGAGGGTAAGGACGAGGGCGCGGTCCACGCGTTTCTCGGTATCCCCTACGCCGCGCCCCCGGTTGGCGATCTGCGCTGGAAGCCGCCCGCGGCCGTTGCGAAATGGACCGGAGTGCGCAAGGCTACTGACTTCGGCCCACACTGCATGCAAGGAAATGTATACGGCGACATGAAATTTCGCGACTCCGGGGGCAGCGAAGACTGTTTATCCCTGAACGTGTGGGTCCCAGCAGAAGCATCGAGAGCGAAGCTGCCGGTCATGGTCTGGATCTATGGCGGCGGATTCGTGGCCGGAACTAGTTCTGAAGCGCGGCAGGACGGCACACATCTGGCGCAGCAAGGCGTCGTGGTGGTTTCGATGAACTACCGCCTGGGAATTTTTGGATTCTTTGTCCATCCAGAGCTCGCGAAAGAGTCCGGACGGAATTCCGCGGGCAACTACGGCTTGCTCGACCAACTGGCGGCGCTTGAGTGGGTGCACGACAACATTGCGGCGTTCGGCGGCGATCCCGGCAACGTGACCATCTTCGGAGAGAGCGCCGGGTCGTTTTCCGTCAGCGCGCAGATGGCCTCGCCGCTGGCGAAAGGATTGTTTCAGAAAGCGGTGGGCGAGAGCGGCGCGGCATTCTTCAGCAGTGACCTGTCGTTTGAACCTCTGTCGGCGCGGGAAGAAAAAGATGTAAAGGCAGCCAGCGCGAAACTGGGCGTGGGCACGCTGGCCGAATTGCGAGCGGTCCCGGCCCAGAAAATGCTCGACGCTTTCTCGCCTCCTCAGTCCGAGGGCTTTGACTTCGGTCCGGATGTGGACGGATATTTTCTGCCGGAACCAGCCCCCGCCATCTTCGCGGCGGGAAAACAGAACGACGTGCCGTTACTGGCAGGTTGGAACCATGACGAAGGCAGCTTCGAAATTGCTTCGTCGCCCCAGAAACCGACAGCTGAAACGATGAAGGCGAACGCGCAAAAAGACTTTGTCGGCAAGGCGCCGGAGTTCCTGCGGCTTTATCCCACCGACACTGAGGAACAGGTGATGCGTTCCGCACAAGATTTCGCTGGAGACCGGTTCATTGCGTTCTCCACATGGGTGTGGATGGAATCGCAGGCCAAGACCGGCAAGCAGCCCATCTATCGTTACCGCTTCGACCTGGGGCCGCCCGCGAAACCTGGCGGTCCGCAGCTTGGCGCCTACCACTCTGCCGAGATCGAGTATGTGTTTGGCCAACTCGATTCGAAAACGGACGTCGCGTGGAAACCGGAGAACCGGCAACTGAGCGAGCAGATGCAGAAATATTGGGCAAACTTCGCGCGCCGCGGCGACCCAAACGGCCCGGGCCTGCCGAACTGGCCCGTGTATTCAGCGAGTGAAGGATGGCCAGTGATGTTTCTGGCTGCGACTTCCCTCGCTCACAAGGATAGTCTGCGCGACCGATACTTGTTTCTGGCGGGCGCGTGGGCGAAGTAGGGACGTGAGCAAACTGATCGCTACTTCCGCGCAAACTCGCTGCGATGGCGGCTGTAAAAGAGATAAATCAGCAGGCCGAGAAAAAGCCAAACCACGAAGCGCAGCCAGGTGATCACCGTAAGCCCGGTCATCAAACCGCCGCACAGGATGATCGAAATAAGTGGAAACCACGGCACCAGCGGCACTTTGAACACGCGCGGCCGGTTCGGCTGAGTGCGTCGCAGAATAATCACTCCCAGAGACACCAGCACGAACGCGAACAGCGTGCCGATGTTCGACAGATCGGCAGCATCGCTGATGGCGAAGATTCCTGACGGAATTCCCACCACGAATCCCGCAATCCAGGTGGAGACGTGCGGCGTTTTGAACTTGGGATGGACGAGCGAAAACATCTTCGGGAACAGGCGGTCCCGCGACATCGCGTACCAAATGCGCGCCTGCCCATATTGGAAGACCAGCAACGATGAGATCATGCCAGTCAGCGCGCCGATCACAATGATCGAGCGCGACCAGCGGCTGGCGCCGAGCACTTTCAGCGCGTAAGCCACCGGCGCTTCGGCAGCTTCGCCGGAGACGAAGGTTGTGTACTTCATCATGCCAAGCAGCACAATCGAAACACCCACATAGAGGACCGTACAGACAATCAGAGAAGCGATGATGCCAATGGGCAAGTCGCGCTGCGGGTTGCGTGCCTCCTCGGCCGCGGTGGAGACGGAATCGAAGCCGATGTAAGTGAAGAAAACGATAGCGCCTCCGGTGACGATGCCGCCGAATCCGGAAGGTGCAAAAGGCTTCCAGTTACTGGTGTTCACCAACGCACCGCCGACGACAAGGAAAATCAAAATGGCGCCAATCTTGATGGCAACCATAACGTTATTGGCTTTGGCGGATTCGCGGATGCCGCGCACCAGAAGCACTGTGAGAATAAAAATGATCAGAAATGCTGGAACGTTGAAATAAGCGCCCGTCCAGTGGCCGGACTCCCACACGGGCGTCGACCAGCGGTCGGGCAGGTTCAGGCCGAACGAAGAGAGTTGCGCTTTGGTGTAGGCACTGAAGCCGATGGCCACCACCACATTACTGACAACGTATTCGAGGATGAGATCCCAGCCGATAATCCAGGCAAAAATTTCGCCGAGCGTCGCGTAGGAATAGGTATAAGCGCTGCCGGCGATCGGAATCATCGACGCCAGTTCGGCATAGCAGAGACCGGCGAAGCTGCAGGCGATCGCCACCAGAACAAACGAAATTGCAATCGACGGACCAGCCGCAGGACGCCCGTGCATGAGGACCTGCGAGGTGCTGCCCCCGCGCAGGAAGTTCACGATGATATCGAGCACCTGCGCGTGCAGGATCGACGGCGCCTGGAAAAATTCTCCGGCTGCCGCGGTGCCGGTCAGCACGAAGATGCCCGAGCCGATGATGGCGCCAATGCCCAGTGCGGTCAGCGACCAAGGCCCCAGCGTCTTTTGCAGGCGCTGGCCCGGAGACTCGGCTTCAGAGATCAGCTTGTCGATGGACTTGCAGCAGAAAAGCTGGTTGTCGGACGTACGGATGACGTCGCCTGATTTTGGCGGCGGCTCGGTAGCGGCTGGTTGTGCCAAAGGGTCAATTTCTCCTGAACCGCGAAATCAGCATCCAGCAGTTAGCACTTGGCATTGGCACTTGGCATTGAGCCGGCAAACGCTACCGCGCCGAGCGTGAGCGGCTCAATGCTAAGTGCTCGTTGCCACGTGCGGCTTCTTACCGCTTTGCCTGCCCGCGAGCCAACTTCTTAACCTTGGGCTTTTTCGATCCGCGCGGATAATCGCGGGGCTTAAGCGGCTTCTCCGCCTTGCGTTTCTTACGGGCCGTTCGTTTGGCTTTCTTGCGATCTTCCTTGCTCAGCTTAGTTGTTTTTGCCATGAATGCTTTCTTCTTGAGATTTTATAATTTGGTAATTGCGTAATTTTGAAACTTGGCTGGAACAGCAGCCGCGAACTACAAAATTACCCGACTACAAAATTAGCAAATTGCGCTTAAGCCTGCTCTAGTTGAGCATACTTCTCCACCAGCTTCTTCAATCCGAAGCGAGGAAATTGTACCGTAATCTTGGCTTCTTCGCCTTCTCCTTCACGTTGATAGACCGTGCCTTCGCCATATTTCGGGTGCCGAACCTTCTGTCCGGGGCGGAATCCGCGTTTGCCGGTGGGCTCTTCCGCCTTCGTCTTTGGGATCGTAAACTTCTTCCCCCGGCTGGCGAAGAACTCCGCGATGTTCTCGATGGAGTTGTAAGGGAGGGCGGGCGCGGTGGGCTTCGCGCCGCGGTGGCTAGCTGCGGGGCTACTTCCTCCATGCCAGGACGCGCTCTGGTCTTCGTCTTCATAGGCATAGTGGGCCGAGGTGGCTTCGTCGTTGCGCATCCGCGCCGGCACGCCGCTCGTCCAGTTTGTGCCCACTCGAGCTGTGCTGGCCCGTCTCGTTCCCAGTTCTTCGATCAGCGGCGCGGGGACTTCCTCCAAGAAGCGCGACGGAACGCTGGCTTCGGGCAGATCGGTACCATATCGCCGGCGGTAGACTGCCCGGGTCAGAATGAGTTGGTCCATGGCGCGGGTCATGCCGACGTAGCAAAGCCGACGCTCTTCCTCGATGTCCTCGGGCACCAGCATGGTGCGGGAATGTGGAAAGAGTCCCTCTTCCAGCCCGCTGAGAAATACCAAAGGGAATTCCAGCCCTTTGGCCGCGTGCAGACTCATCAGAGTGATCTGGGCGCGCTCGTCATAGTCGTCCGCGTCCGCAACGAGCGCCGCATGGTCCAGGAACTCGTCGAGAGTCTCGGCGCGGTCGCGCGAGTCCATCGCAGCATTCACCAGTTCACGCAGGTTTTCGATTCGTGAGAAGGCCTCTGGTGTGTCTTCGTCTTCTAGCAGCTTGATGTAACCCGTGCGGTCGATGAGAAATTTCAGAATGTCGGCAGTGCTGACCGTAGGTGCAGGAAACCATTCGGGCGTCGATCCAATCCGCGGTTCAGGGGGCCTGGTCGCCTGCTCTGCATCCTGCGTCGACGGCACGCCGGCGGTGCCGTTTGAGGGTTCGTTGGACTCGGCAGCCCCAAAGTCGAACGAGAAATTTCCGAATTCATTGGGATCGAAGGCGGTAGCGTCTTCGGCTTGCGAGTCGTCATCAGAGTCTGCTACTCCCTTAACCGTGGGGGCATCCGCGGGCGAGGACACCCGCGCCACACCTTGGTCCAGCTTTTCGGCGAAGGTTCCAGCCAGCATGGCACGGCCGTCTTCGATCAGCTGCTGAAAATTCTGGAGTGACAACAAGGCTCTCTGCGGCAAAAGCTGACGGCGGATCGCCTCCCCGACTGCGCCCCACAGCGACAGACCTGTCTCGAGCGCGAGTCGCTCCAGCGTGTCGATCGTGCCCTTGCCGATGCCGCGGGTGGGCGTGTTGATGACGCGGAGGAGCGAGATTGAATCATCGGGATTCTGAATGACTATCAGGTACGAGATCATGTCTTTGATCTCGGAGCGCTCATAAAACGAGAATCCGCCCACCACTTTGTACTTGAGGCCGTAGCGGCGCATGGCTTCTTCAAACAGGCGCGATTGCGAGTTCGTGCGATAGAGCACCGCGGCCCTCGGTGTTTCCCCTCGCCCGGTAGCTTCGCGCAAGTACTTGGCGACATGGTCGGCGGCAAACAGGGCCTCGTTCTCGCCGTCGGGAGCCTCGTAGTATC
>CAZILJ010000079.1:0-2024 GCA_964539915.1 uncultured Acidobacteriaceae bacterium
GGTTCGTACGATGGGTCAGTTCTTATCTGGGAACGAAACGGCTGGCGGGCCAAACACCGGCTGTTTCATCCGCGTCTTGTAAATGGAGTTCGATGGTCGCCGAACGGCACGTGGCTTGCAACGAGCTGCGCAGATGGTCACTGTAGAGTTTGGAATTCCGAATCAGGTATTGAAACACATGTACTCAGCAGGCATACGGATGATGTGAATTCAGTTGCTTGGTCGCCCGACTCGAATAACATCGTCACTGTCTCGGATGATGGTACGGGCCGCCTTTGGAGTCTTACATCCTCGCAGCTACTCGGGTCGATTTTTGCCCACTCGGATGATTGTATGTCGGTCGACTGGCAACCTACCGGCGCCATGATCGCGACATGTGGTGAGGATCCCATCGTAAGGCTGTGGCCGGTGCTTTCCGGGACATTTAAGAGCTTGGAAATTGGACACTCGCTTGGGTCGGTACGCTGGTCGCCTCTCGGCGATTTGCTTGCTGTTACTTGTGACGACTGTGTCACTAGAATCATTGATGCCTCAGGTGAGGAAGTGCTGCGACTCGGACCGCACAACGGCCCGGTAAAGGCGGCAGCATGGCGTTCGGATGGCTTGCAATTGGCGACTGGAGCATATGACGGAACAGTTAAGGTCTGGTCACTGCCTTCGGGCTCTGAGGTGGCCTGTTTCTACGACCAACGGATGTGGCCGCGAGCGTTGCATTGGAATTCAGACGGCACGCTACTTGCGGTCGGGAGTCAGGGTGGCAGACCGATTATCCTGAATATCACGAAGGACAGGCCTTCTTCGAAAGCGGAGATCACGCGTCGATTGAATCCTGAAGATCGTCCGACGCAGGGGGTAAACTGCGTTTCAGCAAGCCGGGGCGCGATTGTGTGCGGCCTTGATGATGGTTCGCTTCGTCGCATAGTTCTGGCGACGGGTCATACCTCATCCGTTCATACGACCGGGCGGAGCTTAATAAACGCTGTTGCTGCTAAGAACGGAACTGCCGCACTCGGCGATTTCTCTGGCCATGTCGATCTTGTTCAGTTAAGCGAGCAGCGATTTGGGCAACGGGCGGCCCTTGGCGCTCCCGTCAACGGACTGGCGTGGGCGCCCGACTCCTTTGATCGATTGGCTGCGGTAGATTACAGTGGTTCATTGTCTATTTTGAGTTCCAAGTCAGAACTCGGTCTCGAAGTGGAGATAAGAGAGCGAGTATGTGAGGCAGCCACCAAGGATGTTGAGTGGGTATCACCTAAGATGCTCGCGGTCGCGGCGACCGACGGAAATGTCTATTTGGTTGACAACCATGTCGCAGTCTGCGGAGTTCTTCGAGGTCACGGTAACCTTGTAAATGCTGTTGCGGTATGTTCACAGAAGCCTTTCCTAGCTTCAGCGTCGCGGGATCGGACTGTGAGGGTCTGGGATATTGATTCCAAACGTTGCCTACGAGTTCTCGTCGGGCACGAAGAATCGGTGAAGTCAGTCGTATGGTCGCCACATAATCCAAACCTTTTGGCGAGCGGCGGATATGACTTTGACGTGCGAGTTTGGGATCTGTCGAAACGACCCGGCGAGGACGGATACTGTAAAATTCTTGCTTGGCACAGGCAAGGCGTAAGTAGTTTAGCCTGGTGTGAAGCAAACCTCGTTAGTGTTTCCTGGGACGGCTCCGTGGCAATCTGGGACGTTGCCAACTCGGCACCATCACGCGCAATTACATTTGCAGAGATCTAACAAAATCAGTGAACGTTGAGTGCACAGCGTTCGAGGTGTTCGGCCGGCCGTTCGACGGCAACAGCGTCTACACCTATCACAAGTTCTGGGCCACCCGAGCCGCGACTCGTGCAGAGCTATTCTTGATTTGAGCAATCGCTGGAACGTGCCGCTGCTCATCGGCGAAACCGGCGAACTGACCAATGCCTGGAACGAGAAATTCCGGCTGCTGCACGAGCGGTTCGGCATCGGGTGGTGCTTGTGGCCTTACAAGAATCTCGACTCGGACTCCGCCGTCGTCTCGATTGCAA
>CAZILJ010000080.1:0-2603 GCA_964539915.1 uncultured Acidobacteriaceae bacterium
AAGGTTCTCGACTACGGGCCCTTGTACTGCAAGACCAACCCTACTTGTAGTATGGGAAGGTCTTCTATCACAAGATATTGCGGCAGTATGAACAAAGTGTCAACACAATTTTACAGTTTTATACGGATTTGTTAGGCGTGCCGCTCTTTTCTAGACGCCAGTCGTTAGCAAAACTTTGGAGGGACGCACCGACAACCGCACCAGTTTGGCTGACCACCCACGACAATCAGGCAACGAGTGGTAGTACACTGCGGCCCATGCGACGCGATCCGGTTGAGTTAGAAATTTTCAAAAACCTTTATCACTCCATCGCGGAGGAGATGGGGGCTGCGCTGCGGCGAACGGCATTTTCGCCGAATATCAAAGAGAGACGCGACTACTCCTGTGCGGTGTTCGACGGCGCGGGTGAAGTCATCGCGATGGGAGACCACATGCCGGTGCATCTGGGGTCGATGCCGATGTCAGTTCGAGCCGCGATCGATGCGGTCGCCATGAAGCCAGGGGACATGGTGATGTTGAACGATCCATTTCGCGGGGGGACGCATTTGCCGGACATCACGCTGGTCGCCCCTGTCTTTGTGGGAAAACGCGAGGTAGGAAAACGCGGGAGGGGTCGCCCGCGCCCCACTCCTCCTGATTTCTACGTGGCGTCACGGGCGCATCATGCTGATGTGGGTGGGGCTTATCCGGGATCCATGGGGCTCTGCCGCGAAATCTATCAGGAGGGCGTGCGCATTCCTCCGGTGAAACTCATGCGGGCGGGTGCGATGGATGCGGACGTGCTCGCGATGCTACTCAACAACGTGCGGACCCCTGAGGAACGTGAAGGCGACCTGGGCGCACAGATCGCGGCTTGCCATACAGGGGCTGAGCGGTTGAAAGAAGTGTGCTCGCGCTATGGTGTCGAGCGCGCCCGGCGCGCGGCTGGCGACCTGCTGAACTATTCGGAGGAGTTGATGCGCGCGTTCTTGCAGCGCGTGCATGCGGGGGAGTTTCGGGCTGAGGATTTTCTCGATGGGGATGGCATCAGCGATCGGCCAGTGAAAATTGCAGTAAAGGTAACGGTTCATCAACCTGAGGCCAAGCGACGGCAAGATGCTGTCGCGACGGCCGGCGGGGACCCGAGTGCGACTCGCGGGCGGGGGCGCCCGCGCCACATGGTCACGGTGGACTTCACCGGCAGCGATCCGCAGGTTGAGGGCAGCGTTAACGCGGTTGCGGCCATTACTTACTCGGCTTGTTTTTATGTTTTCCGGTGTCTCCTGGCGGAAGATGTGCCGGCTGCGGCTGGGCTGATGCGGCCGATCCGGGTGATCGCGCCGGAAGGAACCATCGTGAACGCACGGCCTCCCGCGGCGGTTGCCGGGGGAAATGTCGAAACGTCGCAGCGCATCGTCGATGTGGTGATGCGCGCGCTGGCCCGGGCGATTCCAGATCGCATCCCAGCGGCCGCCTCTGGAACGATGAACAACCTCACCATCGGCGGCACCGATCCGAGCACCGGCGAGCGGTTCGCTTATTACGAGACGGTGGCAGGCGGGATGGGTGCGCGGCCTGGTAAGCGCGGTGTTTCGGGCGTGCATACTCATATGACAAATTCTTTGAATACTCCGGCGGAAGCGCTGGAGTATGCCTATCCGCTGCGGGTGCGCCGTTACTCGCTGCGGCCGGAAAGCGGCGGGGAAGGGCAGTTTCGCGGCGGCGACGGGATTGTTCGTGAGATTGAAGTTCTTACCGACTGCGACGTCACGTTGTTATCCGACCGGCGCGCGCGTGGACCGTGGGGCCTGTCGGGAGGAGAGGTTGGCGCACCGGGAAAAACTTCCATCACGCGCCGCGACGGCTCGGTCGAGCGAATGCCTGCGAAATTCAGCACCCGTTTGCGGGCAGGCGAACGAATTACGATTGAAACTCCCGGCGGCGGTGGCTGGGGACCGGCGTAAGGATTTCGGAGGAGGCAGAAACCATGGCAGTCGATTTCACGGCCCACTATCTCGAGGAAGCGCGCCGCCAGATGCGCGGTCAAAAGCGCATGGGCGAAGGAGCCATGGCTCAACTTGGCGATGATGAGTTTTTTCTGACGCTCGATCCGGAGTCGAACTCAGTTGCGATTCTGGTCAAGCATCTGGCGGGCAATATGCGCTCGCGCTTCACCGACTTCCTGATGAGCGACGGCGAGAAGCCAGACCGTTTTCGCGATCGAGAGTTCGAAGTCAGCGGAACCACCACCCGTGCCGAGGTGATGAGGTGGTGGGAAGACGGCTGGAGCTGCGTTCTGGCAGCAATCGAAACGCTCAAACCTGAAGATGTGAGCCGAACAGTAACCATCCGCGGAGAACCGCACACCGTCCTGCAAGCCATCAATCGACAGATTGCGCACTATGCGGCACATATCGGGCAGATCGTGTTTCTGGCAAAGCACCTCCGGTCGAGCCAGTGGAAGACGTTGACTATTCCGCGTGGCAAGTCGGAGGAGTTCAAAAAGGTGTCGCCGAAACCCAAGACTTGAGCGCGTAGAGATCTCGCCACGTCCTGCGGATTCACTCAGGCATGAATTGACGTAGCGGGTCCGACGGGTCGATGTTCCAATCGTTCGCCAGGAC
>CAZILJ010000081.1:0-3275 GCA_964539915.1 uncultured Acidobacteriaceae bacterium
GACGTTGCTGATAAAGGGCTTCATCTGGAGGCCGCGACCATGCGCATTCGCCGCAACCGTTCCAGCGATCGTGAGTCGATCTGCGCCAGTTTGTTTCTGGGCGATTCCCCACGGCGGACGATCCTCGGTTTGTAACTTGAGATAGCCGTCAATCAAACCTGGCCACTCGATTCCCGCTTCCACGTCGATGATCCCGCGCTTTCGATCGAAGTTGAGCACGCGGTTCAGCTTCCTGCAATCGATCAGTACAGTGTCAGTGCCAAATTGTTGCCCACCCATCGCATGCCGGCCGCCCGCAACTGAGATCCTTTGTCGATCTTTGCGGGCCGTGCGAACTATGTTTTGCATATCCTCGACAGAACTTGCCTGGACTATTTTCAGGACGCGAGTGGAATTGAGCTGGGAATGGATGTCGTTGACAAGAAGCGATTGAGGCTCTTGCGACAGTTTTCCGGAGACATGCGACGATACCGCAAGAGCAACGGAACCGGCCAAAAACTCGCGTCTCGAAATCATGTGTATACCCGGAACAGGCTGGCGGACACTCTAGCTTTCTCTCACCCTCGTTCGCAATGCCGCGGGCTGAGACGTAGCAATCTAGGTCTCTACGGCGAGGTTTGGCACGTCGCTAAGAATCGGTTCGTCACGATCGATGGTGGTCTGAACTGGCGGGCCGGGCCTTGGAATCGATGCGGTTGGCAAGGCTGCCGGCGCCATCAGCGCCGGCGGCGTTTCCGCAATGCAGACGTATCCGGCGAGCCGCGCCATATAAAGCCAATCGACGACCGCGAAATAAGCGAGGGTCACGAGAATCTCCACCGCAATGACCAGTCGCCACGGCACCACGCCCGCAAAGCCAAGCGGCATCGACGCCACCGTGCTGGCTCCGACGAAGACGACCGAGTGTGCGAGGCCTGTCCAGGTGCTGACCGCGAAGACCGCGCCCGTACGCTCGCGCGTCAACGCCACCGCCGCTGAGATCGCGCCGACCGCATCTTCACCATCGCGGACGGCGAACATTCCTGCTAACGACAACAGCCAGTTCAGCGCCCACCACACATAGCAGATGAGTCCTGCCAAGGGGAGAAAGAGGGAAAAAGCCAGGCCGGGTTGAGGATGCGCCGCAGGAGAAGCAAAGCCGGCCAGAATCGTCGCTCCCGCGAATCCGAAGGCTGCAGCCAGCGCCACTGCCGCACGCAGAAAATTCAGTCGCACAAGCGCAGGAAATGGCGCCCTCGGACCTTCCTCCGTAGAGACTTTGCTGGCAACCTCTCTCTCGCTATCACTGGTGACGCCGCTCCGAGAGACGTAGCCAGATGAGTCCCCACGGAAATAATCCAGCAAGCCGCGCACCGTGGCGATCCGGCCCACCGAGCCCGCGATGATCCAGAGCACAGCCAGCGTCAATACCGCGAGCAATCCGGCCGTTACAGCGCGGTTCAGACTTCCCCGCAGAATGTGAGCGATGGCCTCGCCGACCAGGTAGGGATGGCGCGTCCGCAAGAAAAGCAGTTCGCCGCTCGTGACGGGCAGAGTGTCGAGGTATTCGAACAGGCCAAAAAAGAACAACGCGACCGCGGTCGCTCCTACCATCCAGCGCCACATGATTTCTGCCAGCGTCAGCGACGGCCGCCGGGAAGCCGCGCGAAATCCTTCCGCTGTGGGAGAGATGGCCATGTGTGCTCAAGGATAACGCAAATGCGTGCTCGCGATTGCGCTGAACACCGCGGTCGTGAGACGTTTTGTCATCCTGGGCGAAGCGAAGGACCTCTGTGCTCGGTGCTCGGCGCTCAGCTGCACCGTCCTTCGCTCTAAGTCTAAGTCTAAGAAGTGCCGCTCAGGATGACAATTTGGAAATCTCGGTGATCGAAACCTGGCGACTCAGTTCACCACCATGTTGAGCAGTTTGCCGGGGACGTAAATCTTCTTCACAATTTGCTTACCGGCGATCGCTGCCTGCACCTTCTCATCGGAGAGCGCGCGTTCGACCACCGTTTCTTCCGTCGCGTCGGCCGATACAACGACCCGGCTGCGAAGTCTGCCGTTGATCTGCACCGGAATCTCGATTTCTTCCTCCTTAGCCAAGGCTGCGTCGTACTTCGGCCATGGCGCTTTGAGGAGATTGCCCTTTTCGCCCAACATCTCCCAGAGCTCGTGCGCGAGATAGGGCGCGAACGGAGCCAGCAACAAGACCAGATTGCGCTGTACGTCTGCCAAGAAAAACGCCGGAACCTCGTTCTTAGCGATCGCGTCCTCCGCACCGTACAACACGTTCACCAGTTCCATGATCGCCGAGATGCACGTATTGAAGTGCCATCGGCCCTGGAAATCATCGCTAACGCGCTTGATCGTCTGGTGCAGCTTGCGTTGGATGGCACGCGCCGCAGGCTGCAGAGACGTTGCTTCGAACCTCTCTACTTGCGGCGTTCCTGACGATGTTCGATTGCGCACAACAAACCGATATACCCGCCCCAGGAACCGCTGAATGCCCTCAATCCCTGAATCCTGCCAGTCGAGATCGCGGTCCGGCGGGGCGGCGAACAGGCTGTAGAGACGCGCAGCATCGGCTCCGTAGCGCGCGACCATTTCGCCGGGGGAGACCACGTTGCCCAAACTCTTCGACATCTTCGCGCCGTCTTTGATCACCATGCCCTGTGTGAACAAACGATCAGCAGGTTCGTCGTTTGTGATCATGCCCAGGTCTCGCATGAATTTCGTCCAAAAGCGCGAGTAGATGAGATGCAGGATGGCGTGCTCGACCCCGCCAATGTACTGATCGATCGGGAACCAGTATTGAGCAGTCTTACCGTCGAACGGGGCGCGATCGTTGTGCGCGTCGGTGTAGCGATAGAAATACCAGGACGAATCAACGAACGTGTCCATCGTGTCGGTCTCACGACGTGCCGGACCGCCGCATTTGGGACAGGTGGCGTTGACGAACTCCGGCACCCCGCCGAGCGGTGATCCGCCGGTGAGTGTGATGTCAACGTTCTCCGGCAAGATCACCGGCAAATCTTTTTCCGGCACGGGGACGATGCCATCCTGCTCGCAATAGAGCATTGGGATGGGCGTGCCCCAGTAGCGCTGCCGCGAGATTCCCCAATCTTTCAGCCGATAGGTCACGGTCGCTTTGCCAAAGCCTTTTTCTTCGGCATATACAGACATCTTTCGGATCGCTTCGTCGCAGGCCAAGCCGTTGAAACGCCCTGAGTTGATCAGAACGCCTTCGTAGCTGACGAATGGAAGCGGAGGTTCAGCGACGGTCTCCTCGGAAT
>CAZILJ010000082.1:0-2981 GCA_964539915.1 uncultured Acidobacteriaceae bacterium
TCAAAGCCGTACCCGGGAAAATGAGTTCAACTTCAAACATACCAAAGCCCAAACTGGCTTGCGAAATTGCCGCCGACCGCGTGCTGGCGGGCCGCTTTGCCGACAACGGCGGCGGCCTGGAAGCGTCAGCGGCTCGCGAATTGGCGCCGGGCAGCGTAGTTCCCGACCTGGTGGAAAACAATCTTCGGCAACGAGACGCAGTGCGCGCGGGGATTGAAGCGGCGTTGGGCGGCGTGGCCGGACGCTCCAAAGATGTGATTGCGATCGTACCCGATGCCGCGGTTCGCGTGATGCTGGTGGAATTCGATACTTTGCCTTCTGATCACGACGAGGCACTCGCCGTGGTGCGGTTCCGGGTGAAGAAGTCGCTGCCCTTTGACATGGACAAGGCGAAAGTCTCGTACCACGCACAAAAGTTCGGCGGTGAAGTGCGGGTGGTGGCGGCGGTAGCAATGGCCAGCGTAATCGACGACTACGAAGCCGCGTTTCGGGCTGCCGGATACAATCCTGGCGTCGTGCTGCCCTCCACGCTCGCGGCGCTCGGCGTAGCTGATGCCAAGCGGCCGACGCTGGTCATTAAGGTGGATGCACACACAACCAGTATTGCGATTCTGAACGAAGATCAGCTGCAACTGTTCCGCACGCTCGAGAATACGCGTGGAGTTACGATTACGGGCGAGCAATTAGCAGAAGAAGTTTATCCTTCTGTGGTTTTTTTCCAGGATACATACCGCCTCAACATCGAACGAATTTATATTGCAGGCCTGCCCGAGTCGGGTGGTGCGGCTCCGGCCTTGCGTGCGCAGACCGGTGCGGAAGTGCAGGACCTTGTGGCTTCCTCGCAACTGGGGGCGTCCGCAGGAGGCTCAGTACCACGCTGGAGGATGGCAGGAGTAGTAGGAGCGCTCCTTTCCTAGCTTCAAATTAACCAAAGATTATGCGTCTCGACATCAATCTCGCAAGCCAGCCCTACGAAGATGCGCGACAGTTCTGGATGCGTTGGGGCACAGCTGTGGGCGCGCTGGCGCTGCTTACTCTTTTACTGCTTGCGCTGGACATTGCGGGATGGATCAATGCCCGGCGTGACCGGGCGGCGATCGCGGAAAAGAACGCGATGATTGCCAATCGCGACGAGCTGCGCACAAATGCCGAGAAGATCCTGAGCTTGCCGCAAAACCGGAGCACGCGAGATCAGTCGCAGTATCTGAACGAACTGATCGAGCGCAAGGCGTTTTCCTGGACGCGGGTGCTGGAAAGCCTGGAGAAGGTGATGCCGGCGCGGGTGCACTTGGAAGCGATTACTCCCCAACTCGATGAAGACAATCAGCTCGGCCTGAAAATGACGGTGGCCGGCGATTCGCGGGATCGGGCTCTTGAACTGGCGCGCCGCATGGAGGAATCTCAGCGCTTCTCGCAGACACAAGTCAAGGCCGGGCATTTTGCACAGTCCACCACCGGCGACAACGAGGAGTTCGAAATAGTCGCGATCTACATTCCGGAGCCGCCGACACCTGCCACCGAGACGCCAAAGATTCAGATGAAATCGAAGGCCCCCACGATGCCGAATACGACCCGGCCACCAGGGAGCAAGCGATAATGCCGGACCTTCGACAAACCCGGAGGAACCTGAAGGTCACACTCGCGGTCATGGTGGCCGTCGATCTGGTGGCAGCGATTGTGTACTTTTCGCCACTTGTCGGCTCGACGGAATCGCGCCGGCAGGAAATGAATGAGCTTCAGTTCGAGCTCACGACGAAAACGCGGCAAGTGGCGCCGCTCAAGGATCTTCCCCAAAAAGTTGTGCTGGCAAGCCAACAGATCAACAACTTCTATAAAAAGCGTTTCCCTACTCAGCAGTCGCAGATCCTGACCGACATCGGCAAACTCGCCGTCGCAAATGGTGTGTCGATTGAACAGGAAAAATACAGCATCAAGGACGCGGAAGTGGGTGGGCTGGAACCGGAGCTGATGGAAGTGGGCCTCTCGGGTAACTATACTTCCCTGGCACGATTCATCAATGCCGTGGAACGCGACGAGATGTTTTTCATCATCGATAGCGTCACTCTAGGCGGTCAGGCGAACCGGCCAGTACGGCTGGACATGAAGCTGGAAACATATCTGAAAGCGGGATCGTAGTGCAACTGGGACTTGAGAACAAGAAGAAGGCGACTTGGGCGGCCGTGCTTGTTGTGCTGGCGCTTGTCGGCTCGGCATGGGAGTTCATTCCCATGTTTACGGGATCTTCGACGCCAGCTTCAAGTGCCCAGGCGGCGGCTCCTCTAACCACACATCCGACGACCCGACCCGGGAAAAAGTCTGGGAAGAAACCGCGCGTCGAGAATCTTGATCCGACCCTGAAGCTGGACTTGCTGGCGTCCAGCGAAAAGACCCAGTACGAAGGAAACGGAAGAAACATATTTGTATCGCAGGCAGAAACCGTGGTCATCCCTCATCCCATGACTCCTGGAACCGACGGGCCGCAAGCGGGAAGCACCTACGTTACTCCGACGCCGCCGCAGGCACCTCCCATTCCGCTGAAGTTTTATGGCTTTGCCAGCCGCCCTGGCGAGCCGAAGAAAATTTTTCTCAAGCTGAATGAGGACGTATTTGTGGCAGGGGAAGGAGAGATCGTGGACCGGCGCTACAAAGTGGTCCACATTTCGCCCACGTCAGTTCAGATTCAGGACGTGGTGAACAGCGGCCCGCCGCAGACCATCCCGCTGACGCAGGGATAAGCGAGGTTTTAAAGTTTCGAGGTTTCAAGTTTCGAAGTTTCAAGGTTTTCAAAACGTCAAGTTGCTCTCGCGGATCGGCCGAGGCGAAACCTTGAAACCTCTGAAACTTTGAAACCTATTCTCTTCCCAATGACTTCGAATTCACAGACGCGGCGTGGCACGGGACGGCGTGAAGACGGCTACGTCATGATGGCGCTGCTCTTAGCGGTTGCCCTGCTGATCATGTTTGCGGCGGTGATCGTGCCT
>CAZILJ010000083.1:0-3757 GCA_964539915.1 uncultured Acidobacteriaceae bacterium
GCCCCAAGTTCGTCCTCGGACATCGCATCAAGCCCAAAGGCGAAGACGAGGGCAGGGAAGTGCTACACCTGTTGGCGACCAGCCCGCAGACCGCACATTTTATTTCGCTCAAACTGGCGCAGCGCTTTGTGTCCGACGATCCGCCCCCCGCGCTCATCGATCGCATGGCGAAGACATTCGAGAAGAAGAAAGGCGACATCCGCGAAGTCCTGAACACGCTGTTTCATTCGCCCGAGTTCTGGTCGGATGGCGCCTACCGCGCCAAAGTCAAAACTCCATTCGAGTTTGTCGCCTCGGCCGTGCGCGCCACCGGCGCCGACGTCGACGATGCGATGCCCCTGGCTCGCCAACTGGGGAACATGGGCATGCCCCTCTACGGAGCGCAGCCGCCCACGGGATATTCAATGAAGGCCGAGACTTGGGTGAGTTCGTCTGCGCTCTTGAACCGCATGAACTTCGCGCTCGGGCTGACAAGCGGCAAAGTCCGCGGCGTCAAGGTGGACGCGGTGCAGTTGGCGGGGGGACCGCCTGCGCCGGCAGACGCGACGCTCGCTCTCTCTGCTATGGAAATCAGGTTACTTGGCGCCGACGTGTCGTGGCAGACTCACGAGTCGATCATCGCTCAGATTGAAGCGCCGGAGAAGGCCGCTTCCGCGCGGGCGCAACCGAATCCGCAGCGCAAGCAAGCCGACGTCGTTCGTCCGCCCGATTCCGGCACGATCGCGGGATTGCTGTTGGGTTCGCCCGAGTTTCAGAGAAGATAGCTTTTGGCTCTTAGCCATCAGCCGAATCTGATTCTCGAAGCAGTAGGGAAAGGATCTTTGCTGTTGGGTGAGATCGAGAGCTAGGAGCTAGGAGCTGTCTTTATGTCGATTACTCGTCGCGTCTTTCTTCGCAACAGCGCGCTCGCCGTGGTGGGGACAGCGGCCGTGCCGAGCTTTCTTACTCGCGCGGCTTTTGGCGCCGTCGACACCGGCGCGCGCCACAAGCGCCTGGTGGTTATTTTTCAGCGAGGCGCGGCCGATGGACTGAATATCGTTGTTCCTCACGCGGAAGCACCGTACTACGCTTTGCGGCCCAGCATCAACATCCCTCGCAAGTCGGTCATCGACCTGAATGGATTCTTCGGGCTGCATCCGGCGCTGTCGGCGTTTCAGCCGCTCTGGCAGCAGGGTCAGCTGGCCATCGTGCATGCGGCGGGATCGCCGGACACGACGCGCTCTCACTTCGATGCGCAAGATTTCATGGAAACCGGCACTCCCGGCGTGAAAGTCACCGAGGACGGATGGCTCAATCGCTCGCTGCATAACATGCCAGCAGCGCAGCGCTCTGCCTTTCGCGCGATTGCGCTCGGGCCATCGCTGCCGCGGGTCTTGAGCGGCTCGGAACCGGCGGTCGCGATGAACAACATCAACGACTTTTCGGTGGGTGGAAGAAATCCAAAAGCGTCTCCAGCGGCCACCGCGTTTGAGGCGATGTACGACCACTCGTCCGACAGCGTGTTGCACGGCACAGGAGAGGAAACTTTCGACGCGGTCAAAATGCTGAAGGCTGCTGACCCGGGAAAATATACGCCGGCTCTGGGCGCCGAATATCCCAAGGGCCGCTTCGCAGACGGCTTGCGGCAACTGGCGCAGCTGATCAAAGCGAACCTGGGTGTGCAGGTGGCGTTTGCGGACATCGGCGGCTGGGATCATCATGTCAACGAGGGCGCAACCGAAGGCCAGCTGGCCAACGTGCTGAGCGATTTTTCGCAATCGCTCGGAGCGTTCTGGACCGATCTGGGAGATCTGGGCGAAGACACCGTAGTTATCACTATGTCGGAGTTTGGTCGCACCGCGCGCGAAAACGGCAACCGCGGTACAGACCATGGTCACGCGAATGTAATGTTCGTGTTGGGCGGTCCGGTGAAGGGCGGCAGGGTGTATGGCCGCTGGCCCGGGCTTGATCCGTCGCAACTCTACGAAGGCCGCGACTTGGCCTTGACGACGGACTTCCGCCAGGTGATCGGAGAAGCGGTTGCCCGTCACATGGGGAACAAGAATCTGGCTGCCGTGTTCCCAGGGTTCGATAATCAGCCGGGGAAATTTCTGCGCTATCTCGGCTGAGTCATTGAGATCAGGCGACGAGCGATTGGCCGGAGAAAGACTCCGCACCATGAACAGCTCGTGGCCGCGTGTGATCGATCCACGCTTCCGCGGCGAGAAACGTGATTGTGAATCCAAGCCAGAAGGCGATTCCAAAGAACTCGTGCGGAGTCAGCCGGCGGAAGGCAAAAAACATTCCGACAATCGGCCGCGTCGTAGCCACTCCCAGAGCTACCGCGTAAGCGCGAATCATCCACTCGCGATGCCGGGCTGGTTCTTTTCGTCGGATGTGCAGGTAAGCCTTGATCAGACAAATCAGAAACACGATGGCGAACAGCGTAGTGGCCGCGCTCTCGTTGGGTCCACCAATATTCATCTTGTAGCTCATGACGAGCGCGGAGACTCCGATGATCAGCCCGCATGCGACCAGAATCCTTCCCATCCAGCGATGAAGCTGCAAATGCTTTCGTCGTATGCTGGACACGAACTGCAAGGACGCGAGCACCAGGAATAATCCTCCGACCAGAATGTGTGCCAGGGTCAACGCCCTGTGACGTGCGAAGCCCGCATCGAGAGCGGCGGCTGGCGACGAACTTCCCGAGCCGAGGTGTCCTGGCCAGAACAAGACAACCGAGCGCCGGGTTACGGCGGCAACCCCGATGACAATCAGAAAGATGACGGCGGCCCAGACGAAGCCAGCTGAACGTTTTGATACCGGCATAAATTCTCTCCGCGAATCCGTCCGAAATTTATTATACACACTGTATGATCAATATGTAAAGCGAACCGGGAGCAGCCCAACTTTGCGTCGGTGAACGGAATAGAATGGGCGTCGTGAGGCGGTCCGGGCACGTGAGGAGCCCGTCAAACCTCAGACTTCAATCAACACATCGCCGTTTTCAATCTTTAATGGATATACGGCGACCTTGGCATTCGCGTTGTGCGCGGCCTCGCCGGTCTTCGGGTCCCACTCCCAGCCGTGCCAGGGACAGACGACTTTCCCATTCTCGATCATTCCCTGACCGATGGGGCCGCCGCGGTGCAGGCAGACGTTGTCCATGGCGCTGTAGTCGCCATTCAGGTTGGCGATGCAGATGGTCTTTGCGCCGCAGGGAAATTCTTTGGCTTGGTTCACGACCGGGAGTTCGGCTTGGGTGGTGAGTTTGGTGAACTCTGGCATGGGTTGTCTTCTTGGGGGATGCTGCCGAGCTTTGCTCGGCCCGCCGCCGAGGCGGCTGTCCCCACCTGGTTCGGATAAAGCCCAAAGCTAATAGCTGAGAGCTTAGAGCTATTTCGGCTGCAGCGTTTGCGCGATCATGACTTGGCGCTTGAAGTTCTCGACCATGTTGGGATCGAGCCGGACGGCGGTCGGCTTTTTCGCAATTGTCATGGTGTCAATCTTGTCCTGCAGCTTGAGCAGCGCGTAGAAAAGATTCTCCGGGCGCGGCGGGCATCCGGTGACGTAGACGTCGGTCGGCACGATCTTGTCCACGCCTTGAAGCACCGCGTAAGTATTGAACGGGCCGCCTACCGACGAACAGGCGCCCATCGAGATCACCCACTTTGGGTCGGGCATCTGGTCGTAGATTCGCTTCACGACCGGCGCCATCTTCAGCGTGACTGTGCCGGCGACGATCATCAGGTCGCTCTGCCGCGGGCTGGGACGGAAG
>CAZILJ010000084.1:0-4077 GCA_964539915.1 uncultured Acidobacteriaceae bacterium
TCGTTGGCATACCTGCCTTCGAAGGACATGCTGTACGTGGTGCACTCGTTCGGACCTGACCACATCCGCATTATGTCGGTCTCGAGCGACGGCAAGCTGACCCCTCGCGCGGAGAGGTACACGTGTAACACGCCAGAGAAACCGCACCGTGTGCCAACGCATGCGGTCCTTTCACCTGACGGGAAATTTCTGATGGTCGGCACGACGTTCGACGTGCCCATCGCGATCTCCGGAACGTATCCGGATGGTTCGCCAATCCTCTGGGTGGACGGGCCAGACGGCAAACCACGGTCAGTCGCTTCGAATGCTCCGGATCCCGACGGCATAGTCGTCCACCGCGTTAATGCCGACGGCACGCTCGGCGAGGGCTCCTTCCAGGATGGAGGAGGCGGTTCTCCGTTCTATATTGCGTTCCTGCATAACCGACCAGATACATTCATCATTGGATATGCAGTCGGCGATGGAGTAGCTCTGGGCCGAATCGACGAAGATGGCAGAATCGGCGTCGACAAGGTCGTGCCGCTCAACACGAAGCGGGGCAAGATCGCTGAACTTTGCTGGCTGTCCGTGTCACCCGATGACCGACTCTTATTCGCGACGGTTTTCGGGTACAGCAACATCACGACGTACCACATCAACGGCACAGGACTGGAAATCGCGAAAGATCCTGCGTGTCCCCAAGTCGAAGGCGATGGGACCTTCAGGGGGCTTTGTGGAGACGTCAGCAGCGGTCCGAGCGACAATTGGGTGTCGCCCGACGGCGCTTTTCTGTATCAGATTTATGGGAACGCCTCGAAGCTGGTCGGCTACGCCACCAAACCAGACGGCTCGCTCGAGGAAGTCACGAGTGTCGCCATCCCCTACAACAGCCCAGAGGGCCTGGCCGGCTTCTAATTGTCCGGCTGGACGGATTCGATGAACGACCGCTATGGGATTCTGCGAGCGTCGGTGGACCGAGCTTGGTCCCAAAGCGGCCTCCCAGCCGCACCACTTTGGCTCGCGCTACTAGAAACCATCGGCACAGATGCAGGTGAGGTCGGTGTTCAACACGTCATCTCCAGCGTTTTTATGGCATACACAGACACTCCGGTTTTGCTTGCGCCTAGCGCACACAATCTCTCGGACCGAGACCTGCAGAGAGCGGAAGGCTCGTGTCGCATCGTACTTGGTAGCTCCCAGAGAGGCACCCGCGTCATGGACGTTTATCAAAAATCTCCCTTGCGCGTCCTCTTTCCGAGAACCTCTGGCGAAAGAGTCGAGGAGGCCGTCCTTCTCAACACCTCCGGCGGTGTTGCGGGAGGTGACCGCCTTGAAACAAACGTAACGGCGACTGAAGACGCGTCGATCGCAATCACAACGCAGGCGGCCGAAAAGGTTTATCGAGCTCTTGGGGAATCCGCGCAAATCACGACCAATTTGAAAGTTCGCGACGCCGCCAAACTTGCGTGGCTGCCGCAGGAAACATCGTCTTCGACCGAGCGCGGCTCTCCCGAGAAACGCAGGTCGAGGTTACTTCGGGTACCGAACTGCTCGCGCTGGAATGGTTGATACTCGGCCGCGCCGCTTATGGCGAGAGGCTCTCTGTTGGAAACATCATCGAGCGCTGGCGGATCGTGAAAGACAGGAGGCTCGTCTGGGCAGACAGCTTCCGCGTCACCGACGAAGTTCTACTGCACCTAGGTCGGAAAGCGCTTCTATCGGACTGCTCTGCCCTTGCGACGCTCGTTTACTTCGGGACAAACCTCGGCACCCCTCTCGAACTCGTGCGCGATCTCGCTCCTTCCCTTCACTGCCACTGTGCCGCGACGCTGGTTGGCGGACTGATGGTCGGCCGATTTGCTGCGCCAAACTCCCACGATCTGAGGACAGCGCTGCGAAGCGTGCTCCAGCAGTTCAACAGATTTCTTCCTGGACCTTTTCAGGTGCCGAAAATGTGGTCGTGCTGAGTGTCGACTTAGCATTGGAGATTTTGTGAATTTAACGCCTCGAGAAAAAGACAAGCTAATGATTGCGGTGGCGGCCCATGTTGCTCGGGCGCGGCTTGCAAGAGGTGTCAAGCTGAATTACCCGGAAAGCGTGGCGCTGATAACGGATTTTGTGCTCGAAGGAGCGCGCGACGGCAAGTCGGTTGCAGAACTCATGTCGGAAAGCGCCAAGGTCCTGACTCGCGCTCAGGTCATGGAGGGCATCCCGGAAATGATTCACGAAATGCAGGTGGAGGCCACGTTCCCCGATAACACGAAACTTGTCAGCATTCACGATCCGATCCGATAGGGAGCGACAAAATGGTTCCAGGAGAGATTTTTGCAGCACCGGGAGAAATTGTTCTGAACGAGGAAGCTGAGGCGATCACCTTGAACGTCACGAATACCGGCGACCGCCCGATCCAGGTCGGCAGTCACTACCATTTTGCCGAAACCAACGCAGCGCTCAGCTTCGATCGCACCGCGGCGCTCGGGTGCCGACTCGATATTCCTGCCGGAACAGCAGTCCGATTTGAGCCGGGACAATCGCGAGAAGTCTCGCTCATTCCATATCGCGGAGCGCGATTGGTTTACGGATTCAACCAGGCTGTCATGGGAAGTTTGGCGACCATCCGATCGAAATGAGTTGTTTGCGGTGTTCGAGGTAACCAACGATGCCTCACAAAATGAGTCGAAGCGCTTATGCGCAAATGTTCGGCCCAACGGTTGGCGACAAAGTGCGCCTCGCGGATACCGACCTTGTCATTGAGGTGGAAAAAGATTTCACGACCTTCGGTGAGGAAGTGAAGTTCGGGGGAGGAAAAGTCATCCGCGACGGGATGGGACAATCGCAGCGAACACGCCGTGAAGGTGCTGTCGATACAGTCATCACCAACGCTTTGATTCTAGACCACTGGGGCATCGTCAAGGCGGATATTGCGATCAAGGATGGGCGTATTGCCGCAATTGGAAAGGCCGGTAATCCCGACGTGCAACCGAACGTGGACATTATTATTGGCCCGGGAACCGAAGTAATCGCCGGCGAAGGAAACATAGTGACCGCCGGCGGGATCGATACACACGTCCATTTCATTTGCCCTCAGCAGATCGAGGAAGCGTTGTTTTCCGGAGTGACTACGATGATGGGTGGTGGAACCGGACCCGCTGCGGGGACGACCGCGACGACGTGTACGCCTGGGCCATGGCACATACAAAGGATGTTGCGTGCCGCCGACTCCTTTCCTGTAAATCTCGGGTTTTTCGGGAAAGGCAACGCAAGCTCAACTGGTGGCTTGGTGGAGCAGATCGAAGCAGGAGCTTGTGGTTTGAAACTTCACGAAGACTGGGGGAGCACTCCGGCTGCTATCGACTCCTGCCTTTCCGTCGCGGACGACATGGACATCCAGGTCTTAATCCACACCGACACGTTGAATGAAAGCGGCTTTGTCGAAAACACGATTGCCGCATTCAAGGGCCGGACGATTCACACGTTCCATACCGAGGGAGCAGGCGGGGGCCATGCGCCAGACATTATTAAGGTATGCGGCTTTCCGAACGTAATTCCCTCCTCGACGGGCCCGACGCGTCCCTACACCGTAAACACACTAGAGGAAGCGCTCGACATGGTAATGGTGACGCACCATCTCGACCGCCGCATTCCAGAAGATTTGGCGTTTGCGGAGAGCCGGATCCGCAAGGAAACGATTGCGGCAGAAGACATCCTTCATGACCTCGGCGCACTTTCGATCATGTCGTCAGACAGTCAAGCCATGGGCCGCGCGGGAGAAGTCATCATTCGAACGTGGCAGACCGCCGACAAAATGAAGAAGCAGTTTGGTAGGCGAGCAGAAGAAGCTGGCGACAACGACAACGTCAGAGCTCGCCGGTACATTGCGAAATACACCATCAATCCCGCGATCGCCCAAGGCATCTCGAACTACGTTGGTTCAATTGAGGTCGGTAAACTGGCGGACCTCAGCATTTGGAGTCCGGGCTTCTTTGGTGTCAAGCCAGCATTGGTGCTGAAGAGCGGAATGATTGCGGCCGCAATCATGGGCGATCCCAACGCGTCCATTCCGAATCCCCAGCCGGAATATTATCGGCCGATGTTTGC
>CAZILJ010000085.1:0-4018 GCA_964539915.1 uncultured Acidobacteriaceae bacterium
TCTGGCCCGCTACGCCTCGCGCTTCTCCATTCGTGCGCTCGATTTCAGAGTCGATTCGAGCTTGCTTTGGGTGGGAGCAGCGCTGGCTATCGTCGCTGCGGTGATTCTGGCATTTGTCCCGCGCTTGCCGTCTTCCGGCACTTCTTCCGGCACCGCGAGTGGACTGAGCTTAGCGAGCGGAAGTGCGCGGATCACGGGCAGCACGAGCCGCCGCCAGCGGATCTTCGTGGTGACACAAATCGCCGCGTCTTTCGTGTTGCTGGCCGGCGCAAGTTCGTTGATCACGACGCTGATCGCACTGCAACGGGCACAGACGGGGCTGGACACGCAGCACGTCCTCGCTGTCGATGTTCCTGCTATGTCCGAAGGGAAGACACCTCAGCAGGTCGCCGGTTTCTACAAGGAAGCGATCCGTCGCATTGATGCCCTGCCGGGCGTGACTGAGACCGCGTTCGGTGACGTGGTTCCCTGGCGCGATGGCGGCGGCCCCGCCGGTCCGGGTTTTCAATTCTCCGCTGACGGACACGTCCATGCAGCCGGCGTAGAGGATCCCAGGGCGCGTTCGCGTTCCATCTCTCCCGGTTTTTTTGCGGCGCTTGGCGTTCCGATCATTGCCGGCCGCGATTTCAATGCGCTTGATAACCAAGACAATAATGAGGAGCCCGTCGTTATCGTTAGTGAGACTGTCGCACGGCGTATGTTCCCTAACCAGGATGCGATCAATCGACATGTCTATTGGACCGATCCGGTGCTGCAATTCTTCCCCGGAACCGATCTCGAAAAGTCGCGCCTGGTCGCGCCGCACCGCATCATCGGCGTCACGGCCGACATTGACGATGAACATGTCGTTCCTCAACCCACGCCCACGATTTACAGCTCTTTTGATCAAGGTGCAATTTTTGGCGGTCGTCTCTTCATTCACACGGCGGCAAATCCTTATGCGCTGGTCCCGTCGGTCACGCGCATTATTCGCGACATGTCCGCCAATCAGCCGGTTGAGCGCGCCGCCACTCTCGAAGACATTCGGGCTGAGGTGCTCACACCGGACCGTTTAAACTCGCTGGTGTTTGGCGTATTCGCAGCTGTCGCGTTGGCGATCGCAGTAGTGGGCGTCGCGGGGGTGCTGGCGTTTTCGGTGAGCGCGCGGACGCGGGAGTTCGGTATCCGGCTGGCCCTTGGATCGAAGCCGCAGCAACTGCTCAAGGGTGTGATCGCAGAGGGCACGGTGATGGCTGGGGCGGGCGTACTTGCGGGCGCAGCATTCGGGTTCGTGCTGGCGCGTTTGGCGGGAAAATATTTTCTGGACGTCAAGATGCCGGCCGCATTGCCAGTGTTGGTCTCTGCGTTCGTGCTGATGGCGGTCGCGGTCATCGCGTCGGTGCTGCCCGCGGCACGCGCTGCGCGCATCGACGTGATGCAAGCGCTGCGCTCCGAGTGACCGTCGGACGGTTGGGTCGGGGCTATCGGCAACTCCTAACGTGTTTTTTCGATCGTGGGCGGATGACGGCAAGCAAGAAGTAATTCCGTTCTTTCCGGAGGCGTAGGCTTTCACGGCTCGTACAGTAGCATCAAGTCGCTATGAAGCGAACTCCGTATTCGAAAAGGTGCTGAATTGTCCTGAGAAAATGTGCTCCGCTCCATCGCTTGCTTCCAACTATGCGCAAGGCCGCATGTTCATTGACTCCAGCGAGGTATAGCAGCATGTCACTGCTCTCTGACGTGCGATGAGCATGATGTTGCCGAAGCTTAATGTCACCAGCCGGACTATGTAGATTGAACTTCAGGGGCCCGCGGTGTAGCCATGGAAGAGACCGCGGCACTTGACATAGTGCGGTTGTCTCCAGGCAGGGTGAGTACGCTGCGTTTCAGGCTGCGCACACCATGATCTCGCCAGCATCCCAAGTCAGCCGTTCGTAAAACCGCAAAACCGGCTTTCAACGGAAGCGGATTACCTCCGGATTGCCCGCGATCCGCCCAAAACCCGAACCCAGCCACTCCAGGTCGTGAGCGCTATCTGGTTACAACATTCGCCATTTCACTATAGGCTACAATCGTCGAAATGCGAGGTGACACTTGCTCATATTCAGCTCCCTTTCAAGCGATAGTCGGCACTCGATTTCGAGGAAAATGGAGTTTTCAACAGCCACGTCTGATCGCCAACAATCCCTGATATGCAGCGCCTGACGTAACTTGGAAGCCCCTGCCGTCGCTCTTTAGCGATGACAGTGCAACGGAGTTTCAGGGCAATCAAATGACTCAGCCTGCAACGAGAAATGTACTCTCGCTATTGGAGTCTGGATGTGTGCCAGATTCATCGCGTATCGTGCGCGACCAGTGCCGTCAGGCGTACCGATGTACAGATACGTCCTCCGATAGTCGGGGCACTCGTCATTTCACAATGTTGAGTGATACCTCCGCCTTAAAGACTTTCCCACTCAGGGGGTCCGTGGCCAACGAGCTTTCTACAGTTTGGCCATCCCGCAGTGTCAGGCTTAACTCTGATTTGAATTGCCGCAAAATCGGTTCTGGAAATTGCCCCGATGATTGCAGAGCCGTACCGGGATCAACGGCAACTGCTACATTGCCCTCCACCCACGATCGCTCGAGACTCAGCCTGATGTCGAACTTGTTGTCCTTTGTGCGGGACGCTTGGCAGTCGATATCGGTGCCAACGTCCACATACTGCATCCCGTATTCTTTGCCCGCGTAAACCGGAACGCGGCTCCCAATCTTCACTACCGACTTTGGGTTCTTGCCCTCCGCGATCACAATCATGGTGTAGGGCAAGCTCTTCACTTTCTTGTCGCCCTCAAACTCCATAAACGTGACCGATATCTTCAAGGGGGTCATTTCCGTTTGACGGGCTTCGATGGCCACGTCCTCGCTCTTGGGTTTCTCTTGTGCCGAAACCCACGGTGTTCCCATCGCCAATGCTGCCACTAGGAATGCTGCGTTCGCTCTTCTTCCCATTCTTCCTCCTGCATCACCTAAGTCTGTGGAACTTACTCTGAAATGCCAGTCCGGTCGATCCATTCTTTCTGTCGCGCTCGACCCAATTGGAGATCAGCAATGTCAACTGAAGACACCCGAGGCAATTCCGTGGTCATGTTAACGATTTTGTTCGCCGCCGGCGTCACAACCGCTTGCGCTATGGTGTCGCGCCGGGCGACGCAAGCCACAAATTGCGCAAAGGCTTTCTGTTCATCTGGGGGCACCAAGACTTCTGGCTCCTGCGGGACTGCGCTTTGGACCGCCAGACGCTTGGAATGATGGCGGGACCGCACCCCCAAATCTTCAATGGCACGCGCGGATTGCGTCACTCCGGCACTCTGCGGCACTTTAATCGTGGGCTTCTGCAGGTCTCCTTGGGCGCTTGATCGTCGCGCATTGACCAACGGATAGAACATCGCGATCAGAACAAGCGCCAAGGCCGCTCCCGCCACGTGCCACACGCGATCCGATCCAGGCCGGGCAGTCAGCTCCTTCGAAAGCTGGAGTCGCAACTGCGCCATAAAACCAGGCCGCGGGTCCTCGTTCACCTGCGCGCGCAGGGCGCTGTCGATTCGGGAGAGCAGTTCCCTCTCCGAGCGCAACGTCATGCGACACGTCGAACAACGCTCGAGGTGCCGAGCAAGCTTCGCATCCAGTTCGCCATTACTCGCAGCCGCTAGCAGCAGCGCATTGTCGTACTTGTCGCAGGTCATCGTAATTTCTCCGCAAGTTGCTTCCGTGCGGAATGCAGACGCGATTTCACGGTGCCGACAGGCAACCGTAGTATCTCCGCCACCTCTTCGAGCGAGTGACCATCCATACTTGTCAGTAACAAAACGAGCCGTGATTTTTCTGACAGTGCCGCCATCGCTTCTTGCAGGCGCCGCCCGAATTCGTTCGACGCGGCAATGTCCTCCGCGGTCGGATTCGGCAGGTCGGTCGCCCACGCGGTTTCCCGCAGTTCGCGGCGGCGCGCGGAGCGCCCATGATCCAGCGCGAGACGGAAGGTGATTCGAACCAGCCATGC
>CAZILJ010000086.1:0-5679 GCA_964539915.1 uncultured Acidobacteriaceae bacterium
GAACAATCCAGCGCCACATCCGCCGCCGCCGCCAAAGTAGAGATTGGTTGTGTGGCGCGGGTGCCCCCGCCCGCGGCATGTGACTTTTCTTTACTCGTCCCGACCGCTGCGGGTTCGCAAATCTCGTCGCCCGTCATCGCAATCAGCGGCACCCGCAGCCGCTTGATCGTCGCCAGCAACTGCAGAATCTCTTCCGTCTCTCCGCTCGCCGACAGTGCCAGCACCACATCCCCACGCACCACCATACCTAAATCGCCGTGCAACGCTTCCACCGGATGCAAATACAGCGCCGGAGTACCCGTCGAACTGAACGTCGCCGCAATCTTGCGCGCAATCAACCCGCTCTTTCCCATTCCCGTAACCACAACCCGGCCCGTGCAGCAAAACAACAACTCCACCGCCTGCTGAAATGCTCCTGCCATCGGACCGCCAATCCGGTCCGCCAGCGCGCGCAGGGCCTCCGCCTCAATGCGCACCACGTTCTCGCCAGTACGTTTCATCCGTGAAAATCCGGGAAAAAGGATGTTAGCACGCAGCATCGAGAGACGTAGCTTGCTGCGTCTGGCTTCCGTCGCCGGAAAAGAGGAATCAGCGACCCTCTCCGACCTTCTCAGAAGTGGTCCTCTGCGGTCGGCAATTGCGCTTGCGCCTGGGGCTTAGCTCCGAGTGAACCGAGGCCACTCGCCTGGATCAGGCGATCCCACGGCCCGGCCTGCCAGTTGTCCCGCGTCTTCTGCGCAAACCTCCACGGGGGCAACGTCAACATCAGATTACGTGCCGTCGAGTGCACATACGGTTCATACATGGACCGCAGCTTCGCAAGTTTATCGCGGCCGTACTCGTCGTTGCGCAGGCGAAGCCCTGCCTCCGCCAGAGCATCGCGCAAGGCGTTTATATCCGCTTCGGACAGCCTCAACGGAGCGCCGGGGTCGTATCTCGCGTTCACCACCTGCGCTAGATCTACAGCCGCATGCCGCGCCATGGCGAACGTCAGCTTGGCCTGACCCGAATGCACTCCCTCAATCCCAGTGAGAACCAGCGAGGTCACGTCGAGCATCGTTGTCAGCGCACCGAGCCACGACTGATTACTGTGCTGCGAACGAAAAAAACTCAGGACCGGATACGAAATGTGGCTTTCCAGCAACTCGCCCGCCCAGCGCTCCCAGTCGCGCAAAACTTCGTCGAGAACTTTCTGATCGACTCCCGGATCATCCGACCTCCCGGCCAGCCGCAACAGCAACTCAAGAGCCGATGGAGGCGACCCCGCGCGAGCGTCGAGCATGGAAATCTGAATCTCCCGCCGCGAGAATGACGCGTACACCACGGGGATATATCCAATCACCACGCCCAGAAAAGCGAAGCCCATCCCCGCTTCGATCACCGACAGCGCCCGCGCCGGTCCCGAAGTCGGAACAATATCGCCGTACCCTAGCGTGAAAAAAGTTTCCCCACTGTGATAAAGAATTTTGCCAAAGGTGAGCCGCTCTCCGCTCAGTTGCTCGTGTCCACCAATGCCGTACTGTATTAACGCGAACCCTAAGATCAGGCCCGCGGCCCAGAAGCCCAACAGCAGAATCAGTGAGAGCGGCCCAAAGTAGCCCAGAAAATTCTGCTGCCGCGAGGCTGTCTTGATCCGTCGCGCCGCGTTCCGCCACGGAATCCAAGTCTGGCGGTAGAACCAAGCGGTCAGCCTAAAATGCCGCGTCACCCTGCGCGGCAACACTACCGTTTCGAACGCGTCCAGAAGCACCACCCAGATGATGAGTAGTCCGAACCCCGTCCCGAGAATGCTGCCGTGCGAATTCATGATGAACGCCGAACTCCAAGACTTAGCAGTCCGGCTTAAACCAGGCGTATTTAAGAATGAATTGTAGATGCGGTGGAAAGGTTATCAGATTCGGCGGCAGGTATCCGGGTGCGGGACTTCGACTTTGCAGCAATGCTTCGCTAGCCAGCCCTACTGCGGTTTGGTAGGAGGCTGCTGCGGCGCAGGCGGCGTTTGGCCAGGCGCGGGCGGGGTGGTTGTCGGCGTCGCCGGCTTTACAACCGGCTTCTTTTTCTTCACCGCCGGTTTCTTGGCCGGCTCGTTATCGTCCACTACGATCTTCTTGGGAGGAGCCGCCGGGATCGCTGCCTGGGCTGCCTTCAGGTCCGTGCGCAATCGAACGATCTCGGCTTCCTTGGCCGACGACAGAGTTTCGATCCGCTGCGCCAACTGCTTTCGCGTGCCCTCAAAACTGCTCAGATCATTGGAAAGCGACTGAAAGTCGTCTTTGGATCCGAACGCCCCCGTGCCTTCGACCACACTCCCCACGACGTCATACAGCGCATCGAGATTGCGATAGAGTTTGAAACTTGTCGGCAGGTCTTCCGGCTGCGAACGCAATTGCCCGATGATCTCCGGCAGCGCGCCCTGCAGGTTCCGCTGAATGGAATCCACGTTCGCCAGCATTTCCTTCTTCGATTTGCTGTCCGTTTTCCAACGCTCAATGCGCAAATTCGTCAGGTCGGCCTGCGTACTCTTTGAGCTCGCCTCCAATTGCGCCAGCAGTCCGTTCAACTGCGTCATCGAGGTGTAGGAAACGGGCTGACTTCCCTGCGAGGAATCCCTTCCCTCCGGCGCGGGACCCGATTGGCCTGCGGACGCCATGCATAACAGCGTGCACAATAAAGTTGTGCCCAATAAAAAAGAAGAGCGAATTGGAAAAGCACAAGTACGCATGATTGGTCGGAGCGGAATCATTCGCGAGCAACAGGATACTACAATGACAGTGCCACTGTGGATGGGGGTAATCCCTCAAGGGACGATTCGACTCTTCATTCGCAGCAGACGATAATTGAGATGCAATGCTTTCGACCTTTCTGCACCGTCGCTGGCTAACCTACGGAACCTTGGTCTTCGCCGTTCTCGTACTCGCTCGTCCCGCGCTCTCGCCCGCCCAGGAACTGGCCCGGCGCCTCATCCTCAAAGACGGTTCCTACCAACTCGTCACGAAATATGAGGTAAAAGGCAACCGTGTGCGCTACCTGAGCGCGGAGCGCAATGACTGGGAGGAACTCCCCGAATCGCTGGTCGACTGGCCAGCAACCGAGAAGTTTGAAAAACATCGCTCCTCCGGAGCGTCCGTGCCCGAAGCCGCGCAACTCGACCAGGAACTCGAACAAGAGCGCGACCGCGAAGATGCGCAACTCCCGCAAGTCGCGCCCGGACTGCGTTTGCCCGAAGATGCAGGTGTGTTTCTGCTCGACAGTTTTCAGGGCGAGCCGCAGATCGTGGAAATTCAACAGACTGCAGGCGACATCAATCGCAACACCAAAGCCAATATTTTTCGCGGCGCGGTCAATCCAGTTGCCGGTCTCAAGCAAACCATCGAACTCGAGGGCGCCCATGCCCCGATGCAGTCCCACGTCGACGTTCCTTCGCTCTACATAAAATTGGACGAGATCCCCAACGAGACCGGCCCGCCCGCCGGCCCGAAAGATTCCGCTCAGGCTTCCCCAAGCACGAACCAGGCGCAACGATCGCAGCCGTCCGCCACCTCTCCCGACCGTTTTCGAATTGTTCGAACCGAACCGAAGGGCGGAAAACGAATCGTAGGCGGGTTCAAGCGCCAGGTCACCGGCAAGGTCAGCCAGGAGCAGCAGCTGGTCAAAACCACCACCACTCGCGTCAGCGGAGGTTGGCTGAAACTCACTCCGATCGAGAGTCTTGCGCCCGGAGAATACGTGCTCGTCGAAACGGTGAAGCAGGAAGGAAATCCGGGCAAGGAAGGCATGAACCTCTATGTCTGGGATTTTGGTGTAAATCCCAAAGCCCCTGCCAACGCTAACCCCTGGAAGCCAGACGCGAAGGTCGCACCTCCGTCGCCGCCGAAATCAGACCATTGAAATGGCAACAATAAACAGTGAGGTAAATAGATGGCGTGTGGGCTCTGACGCCGGACGCTCTCGCATACTACTCCTTCAACGTCCCGCGCTGCGCAATCCCAATATTGTCTCGGCTGGAGTTCTTCACCACGTACATCATTCCATCCGCTTGCCGAATCACATCGTGGGCCGTGCGCGCATCATGCGGATAGGTCGCCAGGCCGATCGATGCCCGCACGTTGAGATTCAGGCCTTCTTCGCGGCAAAAGCTGCTGGCGCGCAAACCATCGCGCAATCGTCTCGCAACAACCAGGGCCGCGTCTTTCCCGGTTTGCGGCAGCAGTACAACAAATTCATCTCCGCCGTAGCGAAACGCAAAATCAATTAGCCTCAGCTGCGCCTTGATCAGGTACCCGATCTCGGCCAACAGCTTGCTCCCAATCAAATGCCCGTGAGTATCGTTCACCGACTTGAAATGATCCAGATCGATGAAGAGAACGCTGAACTCATAACCAAAACGCGACGAGCGGTAAACTTCGGTGTCCAGCGTCTTGTACAAATGCCGGGCGTTATACAGACCGGTGCAGTCGTCGGTGATCGTCAGTTCCTGAATCTTTTCCACCCAGCGCGCGTTCTCAATGGCAATCGCCGCGTAGTCGCACAGGGACTGCAGAAAGAACAACTCTGCGTCCTTGAACTGCTCCATGTCTACGTTGACCAATTGGATCACGCCCAGCACTCGTAGCTTCGACCGCAGGGGGACGCAGATCACCGATCGCGTCTCCCACTTGGTCGCCTCGTCCACGCGATTGGCAAAGAACGGATCCGTCCGCACGTCAGGCACTACGCGTGCCTCGCCATGTTTCGCAACCCATCCGGCAATCCCTTCGCCGACTTTCAGGCGAACACTCTTCAGTTCCTCAGCCTTGTCTCCCACCGCAATGGCAAAGTAGAGCTCGTCGCGGCCTTCGTCCACCATGAGCAGCGACCAGGTATCCGGACGAAAGTATTCCGCCATCTTGTCCATGATGGTTTGCAGAATGGAATCGAGATCCAGCGATGACGTGAGCGCCTTAGCCACGTCGTGAAAGATCGTCAGTTCCTGATTCTGCCGCGTCAATTGAGTGCCGGCCTCAGGCATGCGGAAATACCGTTGTTCCTCGCTAGTGGTTGGTGTTCAAAAATTATATTCGTCACTTTCATACACCGGCAATGAACGTTAGTAACCGGAACCCGTAAAGCCAATGGCGCCAATCATTTTCGCCCTTGTAGAGCATCTTATGACGTTTGGCGTAATCTATCGAATATGAACAAGACGGAAATTAGAACTCGTTTGGCGTTGCTGGTTCCCTTCGCGCTTTTCCTCTCGTGCTGGGCCCATACGCAAACCACTCCCGCTCATCCCGACCCGCAGTCCGTTCCAGCAGTCGACGGCGGGATCGGGTCCTGTTCCGCAGACTTCACGGTTACGGACGCTGACGGCGCCCCCGTCTACGCGGCCAAAATCAAGGTTCACATCGCCTACGGATTCATGTACGCCCGCAAGCTCGACCTGGAAGTTGGCACCAACTCTGACGGCAAAGCCCGCTTCACCGGCTTCCCGGAGCGCGTGAAGCGCGGTCTTTACTTCGAAGCCTCCGAAGGCGACCGCACGGCCGAAGCCTTCGACGACCCAGCGAACACGTGCAAGACGCAATTTACCCTCGTCCTCCGCAAAAAACCGTAAACCCGCTGCCAAAATCGCTCACTTTCTCCGAACCAGACTTCTGGCCAGTTACCTGCCACGTGGACTCTTGGCGGTGGCGCGCATTC
>CAZILJ010000087.1:0-2200 GCA_964539915.1 uncultured Acidobacteriaceae bacterium
CAATCGACTGGCCAGAACCATTCGGGTTGGTAGTGAACGAGGCCATGGCTTGCGGCACTCCGGTAATCGCTTGGCGTCGGGGCTCCGTCCCAGAGATTGTTGACCACGGAGTGACGGGCTTTATCGTGGACAATGAAAGCCAAGCTGTCGAGGCAATTAGCGCACTTGACCGACTGGACCGCCGAAACATCAGACGGGTGTTTGAACAGCGATTTACGGCCAGAAGGATGGCCCAAGAATATCTGTACTGCTTCGAAAATGTGGCTCGTACCGGAGAACGATCTTATCGACGAAGCGGTACGTAAACTGCTTCATCGCGTCCTGGGCGCTGGAAATTAACCCCGCGAAGGGACCGCGGAGCACAAAGCAACCCTGAGCAGAGCGGTGCGTTTGCAGTGTCCCTCCCCGTCGATCTGCTCAAATTCGCCCTACTATTTTCAACGCTCTACGCCGCTTTTGGGGTCGCTTCACCCTTCTTGCCAGAATTGCTTTCGTTGCACGGGTTAAATCCTGAGCGTCTGGGGATCACGTTATCGCTCGCCACGACGATTAGGCTAGTCTCGCACCCCTCGCGGGTCGCATAGCTGATCGTTGCCATGCATTGCGCATTGTCTTGGCGACCTGCGCAGCGCTGGGGGGAGTAGCTACACTTGTTTTTCTGCCTGCGGCCGGATTTCAGACCTTGCTGGTGGTCGCCCTGCTGCACGCCGCGATGCTTGCTCCGACAACCGTCCTTGCGGACGCTTTGGCTTTATGGGCGGCGGCCACAACCTCGACGAAGGGCTTTAAATTTGAGTATGGATGGGTGCGAGGCCTAGGATCGCTCGCATTCGTTTTAGGCTCTCTGGCGATAGGGCCGAGCATCCTGGTGTTTGGGATCGGCTCCATTGTCATTGGGCAAGCGATCCTGCTCCTGATGGCCGCGGGCGCTGCACTCTGGGTCCCCGAGATTTCTTCCACCCATAGCGCCGAACCGCCGTTCGGTCGGGTTCAGTACGCAGGCGTGTTGGATTTACTCCGATCACCTAGCTTCAGATGGTTGATCGTGGTGGCATCCCTTATCTTAGGTAGCCACGCGATGCACGATTCCTTCGCAATGATTGCTTGGAACGCTGCTGGTATCAGCCCTGTCGTTGGTAGCGCTCTCTGGTCGGAATCGGTAGCCGCCGAAGTGATCGTTTTTGTTGCTGTAGGACCATTTCTCTTGCGCCACCTGACGCCTGAGGTTGCCATGGCGATCTCGGCAGTGGCGTGTGTGCTTCGCTGGGGGTTGTTAGCACAAAGTTCCAGCAGTACGGTCGCTATTGCCATAGCGGAGCCGCTGCATGGAATGACCTTTGCGTTGCTTCACCTGTCATGTATGCGGGTCCTTGCAAACATCGTACCCCGAGAATTAGCGGGCCTTGCGCAAGCAATCTACGGGACAGTTGGCATCGGCGTCGCTTCAGCCGCCGTTACATTGCTCTCCGGTTCGCTCTACGGAGATTTTGGTGCCCGGGGCTTCTGGGCAATGTCTTTAATGGCTGCGGCGGCGCTTCCCGCGATCTGGCGACTTGACCGAGCACGCAGATCGGCCATCCACCGCCCCATTGCTACGCATGTCGGATAAGCTGCCGACGGTGGCCGCCATGCGTAGTCAAGACGCCGCTCCGCCTACGCAGCGGCTTTGCGCGCATTGCCCGAGGCCGAGCTTCTCAAGCCAGTCAGCGACCTGCTGCATCGAGGCAGCGCCCCGGATTGTCGGGCTTCATCGGCCCGCAGCGGCCGGACGAGTGTATCCACGGCTACGACACTCGTCGAATTGCTGCTGCGATCAGCCGTCCAGCGGATTCCCTCGCGCGGGCCACCTTGGCGACGAGCAAGGAGAGGATGGCGGCGCACCGCGAGCGGAAGAAAACGCGGCAGCTTCGGCTGAGCCTGACGATCGGGGGCGAGGATGCCGACGAAATGATTCAGTGTGGCTACGATGTCCGGGCGGCGGACCCGGCGGCGGCCGTCGCAGCGGCGGAACGCTCATCAGCGACACCATTGCCTGCCTCGACACCCAGAGGAGGTGACAGCGTCACGCAGCGGTGACGGCGTCACGAACGCCGTTGCACACCTTCTGTGACAGTGTCACTCAGTCCTCCGGGAAGTAGTGCAGCACCGGTTTCGGCTCCGGCGGCTTCGCCGGCAGAGCAGTCAGCACCCAGCGGCCGTT
>CAZILJ010000088.1:0-2293 GCA_964539915.1 uncultured Acidobacteriaceae bacterium
ACAACTTATTTGAAATCAGTCACCGAGAATTGTCAATGATGTCAATCTTGGCCCATTCCTTCCGAGAGATTCCTACCCTCGAGGACGAGACCTGTCTTCGGCTGCATTGCAATAAACATTCCGCCGAGAGCCGCGGGCGACGGAAGGACACGAGTTTCAGCGTTGAGGTCCACCGGTCCCCACTCAATCTGTAACGCTTCCCCGATTCGCGAAGTCAGGATCCCGTGTAGAGCTGAAACGGTGCCCAGTAAAAGGCGTTCCGGTAAGTGGGGCTTGAGCGAAGCAGGGTGAGCTTGGCATGGCGAAGGGCCGCGGCGGGAGTCTGTCCTTTTTCTAACTCCCCGTACAGTTCGTCCATGAGTCGGGGAGTCGAAACGTCGCTGACCTCCCACAAAGCTCCGATCACGTTGTGGGCTCCGGCGCGGAGAAATGCCCACGAAAGACCGACCAGGCCCTCGCCTGAATAGGCGCGTGAGCCTGCTCCATAACAAGTGGAGATTGTGACCAGCTGAGCCCGCAAAGGGTGATGAATGATGTCGCGGGCGTAGAGCTTGAAGGAGTCATCCTCTGCACCAGCCTTAGACAGCACGATGGCGGAGTCGAGCGGGCTCGTACGGCTCGCAGTGCCGTGCGCAACGAAGTGGATGTAGGAGAACTGCTCCGGCTTCCCAGACAGATACGCCGTCGGTGTAGCGTGCTCGCGCGCGAAGGCGCGCTGTTGCGCCCCAGGGAAATGCTTTTCGATGCTGTTCATTTCGTCCGCCGCTTTCCGCAGCTCGGGATAGTCCGAGTTCGGAGCGACCGCGTTGCCGATAAGAAGCAGGCCTTGGGCGTGCTCGGTGGGTGCAGCGGACGCGGCCAGCAGACGAAGCGAACTGGCGTCGGCGATGGTGACGTCCTCAATCCAGTAGTGTGGGGTGGGACCGGAGACCCGCAGCGTCTCAAAGTTGAGCGTGTTCAGGCTGCCGTCGGGGATGATGAAGACCTTTGCATCTTTGCGCAGATCGGCCTGGACTGGTGCCACCAGCGCGCGGTAGAGTGAGCGCCCGTCGTCATCGGTTCTCTCGAGGAATTCCTGCTGCTCAGCAAGAGCCTTGCGATATCGCTGCACCACGGGTTCGATTTCAGATTTTGGAAGCAGCGTAAAGAGCTTCGTTTTCTGCTCTGTGATCGCCCACAAATAGGATTGCTTCTCGCCGAGCCAGTAGAAAAGAATTGTGCCACCGGCACGCCGCGCGATCGATTGCGCATTCAGCGCGTCCAGTTTGAATGCGCTCCCCTTCTGTAGGAATCCCAATCCTTCGGCCAGAGTTCGACCGCGGCTGTACTCGGCAACCAGCAGGGCCTCGTCTGTCTTGCCTTTGCTCACGAGGAAGCGGATGTAATCGTCGTAGATGCCCGATGCGTTGGCCGGAAATGGCAGCTGGGATTCCTCGTGCTGCACTGAGGATCGCGCAGTTTCGAACGTGCTCAGTGCGTCTCGATACTCGCGGTCTGCGAGGTTGGCTTTGTTTTCATCTTCATACAGCTGGGCCAGGGAGTGCTCGGCTTCCCATTTCAAGAACACCTGGCTCTTCGGATCCCGCTCAATCTCGCGAAACGTCTTTTCTGCCAGCGCGGTGTCGTGAAAGCGGGCTGCAACGTGCCCCTTGACCAACATGGGATAGAGGATGTCGAGGCGATTGCCGTCGGCTGGAGTGAGCGCGATGGTCTTGTCTGCGTAGTCGCGTGCCTGCTCGAGCTTTCCAGTTCTCTCGGAAACCACGGCCAAAGACATCAGAGCGTCGAGGACGTCCTGCCTGGTTGTCTGTTGCGCCAGATCAAGGGCTTCTCGATAATATTGCTCCGCTTTGTCATACTCGTGGGCATCGAGGTACACGCAACCAGCATCGGTGAGCCACGTCACTTCGTAGGTGTTGGCTCCAATCTGGTGAGCACGGTCCCGAGCTTCCGAGAACAAGGCGAGCGCTTTTTCGGGTTCGCCGAGCTTGTAATAGGCCCAACCTTGGTTGCCCAGCGCGGTTTGGACAATATGACCTGCATTGATCGCTAGGGATAGCTTGTAGGCGGCATCAGACCAGTCCTGCGCCTGATCGAAATGTTCTTGCTGTAGTGCGGACCAGCCGAGACTCAGCAGAGCGTTTGCCTCGACGAACATATTTTGGCTAGAGCGCCCAAGGCGGAGCGCGTTCTTGAAGGCCAGTTCGGCTTCCTCAAAGTGGCCTCGCTCCATCTCTAGCCCACCCCGTGCAAGGGGCAGGTTGACGCAAGACGGATAACTCGTGGTTGCGCA
>CAZILJ010000089.1:0-2288 GCA_964539915.1 uncultured Acidobacteriaceae bacterium
TGGTGGACACCCACGCCATCAGCCGCGAGCAAGCGGATAAAGCTAAGGCGGCACCGCTGAAACTGGCACCCCCGAATGTGGAAGCCAGCGACGCGCCCTACTACGTCGATATGGTGCGAGATACGCTCATCAGCAAGTTTAACGAGAGCGAGCTGAATGACCAGTCGTACCGCATTTATACGACGCTCGATCCTGACCTGCAAAAGGCCGCCGCCGAGGCAGTTGAGACCGGGATCAAGCTGGTGGATATCCAGGTCAAGAAGTTACGCACCAAGAAAGTGAAGGTGGGGAAGAAGACCGAAACCACGGTATTGCCGGGGCCACAGGCGCAAGTCGCGCTGATAGTGCTCGATCCGCAAACGGGAGCAGTGTTGGCTTTGGTGGGGGGACGGGACTACGGTTGGAGCCAGTTGAACCACGCGGTATCGAAGCGGCCTACGGGAGCGATCTTCAAGCCGTTTGTGTATGCTGCTGCGATGAACAGCGCGCTCGACGGATCACCGACGGTACTGACACCGGCGTCCACGGTGACGGACGCGCCTTCGAGCTTCGCCTACGGCGACCAGATCTACGAGCCGCGAAACTACAAAGAGGAGTATCACGGGGATGTCTCGTTGCGTTACGCGCTTGCGATGTCGCTGAATAATGCAACCGTGAAAGTAGCGGAAGAGGTCGGCTACGACAAAGTGGCAACTCTGGCGAAGTCGGCGGGGATTACCTCGGTGAAGGCGACCCCGGCCATGGCCCTGGGTTCCTATGATGCCTCGCCCCTGGACATGGCGGGTGCATATACGACATTCGCGAACAACGGTGTAAGGCTTTCTCCGATTTTTCTGCGCTCGGTGCGCAATGGCAAGGGCGATGTGATCGCCAACTACAACACCGACCAGCGGCAAGTACTCGATCCGCGAATTTCCTACGTCATGACCAACATGATGGAGGGCGTGATCAACAACGGCTTAGGATTTTCGGCCGTCCGTGGGCGAGGGTTTAATGCTCCTGCGGCGGGCAAGACCGGCAGCTCCCACGATGGCTGGTTCGCAGGCTATACCTCAAATCTCCTGTGTATCGTTTGGGTTGGCTATGACGACTACAGTGATCTGCGCCTGGCTGGCGGAGTAACCGCTGCGCCCATCTGGACGGAGTTCATGAAGAAGGCGGCGGCTTTGCCGCAGTATTCCGACATGAAGGTGTTCCAGCAGCCGACGGGCGTGGTGGATGTGCAACTGGACAAGATCACGAATCGACTGGCCACACCCACGTGCCCGGACGACTATGTTTCCGCGTTCGTGGCGGGAACCGAGCCGCGTGAGACCTGCGATACCCAAGAGGGAATGAAAGGCTTCTTCTCTCGCATGTTCGGAGGTGGCAACAAACCACTGCCGACGCAGGGCCAGAACGAGGCCGCAATCCAGGAAGACCCGAATAATCCCCAGGAAACCAAGAAAAAGAAGGGTTTTTTCGGTAAGATCGCCGGAATATTTAAGGATGACAAACCGTCTGCTCCAGTGTCTAAACCAGCAGACAACGGGCAGAACGCACCGCACTGAAGGGACTTTGGGTCGGGACTTGCCTTCGGCCTAAGACCCATAGGTACAGAAAAATACTTCGCCGACTGCCCAAAACTGTGCCAGAATGAGTCCACTAGCTGGGGGTGGTCCATGTCGTCCTGCCCGAGAGTCTTGCTGGTTGCCGTCTCCCTTCTCACCGCTTGCAACTTTCCCCTATCGAGTGTTTCCTGGGGACAAGCTTCCCACTCTGAACAAGTTCAAATCAAGCCGCCGCTGCTGCGAACAATTGATCCGCCGGCGCCGGATGCTACAGCTCATGATCTGGAGGCCCGAGCCGAGCAGTTGCGCGCAGTGAAGCTTTATCTGGACGCGCTCGACTACTATCGCGCTGCGCTGGCCAAGGCACCGAAATCGGCCAGTTTACTGAACAAGATCGGAATCACCGAGTTGATGATGCAGCGCTATCGCGAGGCGAAGAAATCGTTCGATCAATCCATCAAATTCGACCACGGGTTTGCCGACGCTTATAACAATCGGGGCGTAGTTTTATACGAAGAGAAGAAATACGGTGCGGCGGTCAAGGAATACCGCAGGGCGATCGCAATTGAAGGAAAATCTGCGTCGTTCTTCAGCAATCTGGTAGCCGCGCTTTTCGCCAAGAAGGAGTTCGAGCCGGCAGTCGTGGCCTATCAGCAAGCCGTGGAACTCGATCCCGAGGTATTTGAGCGGACTTCTCGCGGTGGCGTGCAGGCGCAGTTACCCAGTCCGGGAGATCGT
>CAZILJ010000090.1:0-4241 GCA_964539915.1 uncultured Acidobacteriaceae bacterium
AGCCGAAGCGCGCAATGTCGAAGCGCGAGGTGGACGAGGCGATCATCTCGATCGCGCAGCAGGCCAGGCCAAACGTCATGGGCCAGACCGCCGACTTGCGCGCCCAGTTAAAGACGTAGTCCACCGTGGTGATCAGGAAATTCTTCTCGAACTTGTTTTGCAACCAGGCCATGAATGGTCCTCGCTGACAGATCTCGCGAAGCGCTACACTGGCAGTCTAGGTAAGGCGGAGAGCAGTGTCAATCGGGCAGTCGGTCGCGTCAAGCCTCGTGCTCAGGCAAGCGAACGGCTTCGACAGCGCGTTTTTCATAGCGACCTTACTGCGCGATGTCGAACACCGAGGTGCGGCCCATTCGCTTATCCGCCCAGCCCAGAAAATATTTCATGTTGGGCGCGTCGGTGTGCCCGCCGTCGTGCTGACGCCAGGCAAGCTGGCCTTGAAGCAGGCCGGTATTCATCGGGGGCATCTGGGGAGGATCGGGCATGGGGGTGAGGCCGATGCCGCCGAGCAGAGGCCAGACCGGGCTCGCCGCGACCGTCGCCCTCCAACTGCCTTCATGGTCGAGCCATTTGGCGTCGCCCTTCTCGGGGACGCCGTAGCTGATGAAAGTGAGTCGCGGCGCGCAGAGGGCGATGAGTTCGTTGGAGTCGACGGGAATGTCAGCGGCGTTCTTGCTGCCGAAGGTCGCATCGGAGGCGCCGTACTTCATGAAGTTGCCGGCCATCCAGTAATATTCTCCGCCCGTGAGGCTCTCGACGGCTTCTCCGAAATTTCGCTGCAGCAGAGTGGCGCCGCCTTTTCCGGAGGAGCCGACGAGCGCGGCCGCAAACCGCGGATCAAACGCCATGGTGACCAGGGCGGCTTTGCCATAGCGCGAGACGCCCTCGATGGCAACATGCTTCCCGTCGACCGAAGGATCATTTTCAAGATAATCGAGAACGCGTCCGGCACCCCATGCCCAGGCGCGCAACGATCCCCAGTCCTCGGGCCGGCGCGGCTGTCCGTGATTGGCAAGCCCGATGACGCCGCGAGTCAGTCCGGCGCCGTTGTCGGCCTGAATGCTCGCCGGATCCAGCAGAGCAAATCCCCAGCCGTCGGCGATCAACTCCCACGGATTGGGCGGGTCGCCATCGGCATTCGTCTGCGCAGGCTGAAACGGGCGCGGCATTTGCGGTTGGTACGCCGGATGCAGTTCAAAGATCTCTTTCAAAGAAGGATCCTGCTCGACGAGCAGAGACTTGAGGGCGCGGTTGATGCGCGCCAGCTGCTCCTCAGATGGTTCATTGGGCGCGGGAAAAGCCGCCGGCCCGAACATGATCAGAACCGGGACCGGTTTGTCTGGGTTCGCCGGAGTTACCAGGATCATGCGGATATTCACATTGATCTGCGGGTACGCGGAATTATCCACATGGCCGATGATCTCTTTTGCAATCACGGAACGAAATCCGACGCGCTCGCGATCGACCGTGGCGACCGACCAGGTCACCTGGGGAAGGTTGCCGGGCACGCGGCCATAGACACAGCAGTCGAATCCCTCGATAATTTCTGCCCGCCGTTTCGCCCAAAGCTGCGGGCTCGTAACTTTTTGTCCGTCATTCAGAGTAAGAGCGTCGGGCACATTCGAGAATGGATTCGCTTTGCGCTCGTCGTAGTTGGCGTGGTTGGGAGCTTTTTCGTCGCCGCTCGGTCCGGGACGCAAGGCGCGAATTCCGAGCTGCTTCATCATGTTCTGCTGATCCTGTTCGTCGGTGAAGGTGACGGGCGGAGCCGCCGGCTGAGGGGCAGAGTTCTGGGCCTCCGCTCTGGGTGCCGCTGTGCTCAGGCACGAGGTTAGCGGCAAAACGATGAGGAACAGGAGCGAACGAAGACTCGGCACACTGTCTCCAAGGATAAGGTGTGAACGGACCGATCTGATGTCCATAGTAAAGGCGAGAGCAGGATTGGAGCACAGAGGCGAATAACTTTTTCTTGGAGTTCTAGAGCTAGAAAATGAAAATCCCCACTTCTGGCGCGAGAAATGGGGCACCGTCGGGTTACGCGGCTTCTACCAGGTCCAGCACAGCCTTGCGCAGAGGCTTCATTAACGGCAACGAGGAGATGCGCAGAAGGTTTACGAGCAGGCTCAAGCTTTTCTCGAGCAACTTGCGGGTGCTCTGCTGGTGGGGAGAGCGGTCATAGAGCCAGAACATGATCAGAGCCATTTGATAGAGCCAGAGCAGGTAGGGCAGGCGCGGCTTCAGGTCGGAGGGGATTTTGGCGTCGCTGCCTTCGGCGGCGATGCGCATGTGCTCGATGGCGCCATCGCGGATGAGGCGCGACTCTTCGCTGAAGGGCGAAAGCGGGTCGGCGCTATCGGGCGCGTGGCGGAACAGCGCGGCGCAGAACTTGCGGTTGGGTGCGAGCAATTCGAGGCGCTTGTCGAGGACGGAGCGAATCCGCTCGCCCAGTTTCTTGCGGCCGGCGAGAGCTTCGAGCACCGGCTGGTTGATGGCCTGCTGCATCTCGGCGTAGAAGGCGAGCACAATGGCGTCTTTGGAAGAGAAATAATAATAGGCGCCACCGAGCGCCACTCCGGCCTGAGCCGCGATGTCGCGCATGGTGGTCTGTTCGAAACCCTTTTCGCGAAACAGTTCCATCGCGGCCTCGTAGATCTTGCGGCGCGTATCTTCCGCGCGCGCTGTGCCCTTGCTTTTGAGAGTCATGGTCCTCATTGTAAGTAGTCCCGAACGATCGATTCCGGTGCGTGGGATGTGACTGCGCAGGGTTCGAGTTCTACCTTGCGCAACTCGCCGGCAATCGCTTCCGGATCTTCTGAACTCAGCCAGCGCGACAGCGTGTGACGGTTCTTCGACAGTGCGGCAAAGGCCTGGCGGGCCAGCGGCATCAGCAGAGGATGCGTCAGACGGGCCGCCCAGTCGCGGTATTCGACCATCGCGTAGAGAACCATGATCCAGGCGTGATCGTTCAAGTACACCGCGCCTTCGTCGCTGATGACCACGAGATCGTCTTGGCCGGCGATCTGGTCGAGCTCAGGGAAGAGCCGCTTGGATTTGTCGGAGCCCGCGGCGACGACTGCAATGCCGATCCATGAGCGCTGTACCAGGATCCAGTCTCTCAGGCGACGGCAAATCTCGCATTTCGGATCGTAGAGCACGTAGAGCTTTTCCATATCGTTCCTCCTTTCGGCTTCCGGCTTCGGCTACCCGGCCTCCGGACCGTCTCACCTTGGTATGGCAAGGTTGAGAACAGCATCGGGTGCGACGGGCGGGGGCGGCGTCACGGGGCGGCGCGGGCCTTGCGCGCTGCGGCGTATGCGGGAGAAGACGTAGAGATTGAAGAAGTGCATGCCGCCGAGGATGAGCAGGACCATCCCCATTTTGTCGCTGAGCAGTTCGATGGCGGCGCGCGATGTGTTGATGATCTCGGAGGTCTTCAGGGCGAGGGAGACGAAACCGATGTTGATCAGGTAGAAGCCGACCACCAGCAGATGGTTGACCGAGTCGGCCAGTTCGACGTTGCCGTGGAATGCGTCAACCAGAAAGATGCCGCCGCGCTTGTACAGCGTGCGGGCCACCCAGATAGTCAGGCTGACGCTGATGAAGATGTAGGTCAAGTAGGTGACGACGATGATGTTGTTGGCGGTGTTCATTGGGTCCTCCCCGAGGCAATGTTGAACGTGTTCAAAACCACTGTAGACCCAGGCGGGAGGCGCGTCAAGGAGATAATTGAACGTGTTCAAAGTGTAACGATTTCAAGGACTTGCTAGACCGGGGACGATCCCGCAAACGCGACGATATCCGCCCGCATGCGATCCCTATGCGTGTACGGCAGGGCGTGTGCGGCATTCTCGTATACCAACAACCGGCTGCCTGCCATGAGTTCGTGAGTCGGGTGTCCGGTCGATTCCAGCGGGGCCGATTTGTCGATGTCGCCGTGCAGGATCAGAGTGGGTGTTTTGATGGTTTGGATCTCAGGGCGGAAATCGGTTTCCATCATGGTCTTGTACAACTCGGAGAGCACCTTGATCGAGCACCGGTCCAAAATCTGGCGGGTCCACCAGTCCAGGATCTCAGCCGGAACCGAGTTCTTGGAAACACCGAAGAAATCCGGCGCGGCTTTCACCACCTGGCTCGCGAAGTCCACCTTAAACGACGCGAGAGTCTTCTCGAGACTCTCTCTGGATGCGCCGTCCGGATGGTCGTCGGTCTTCATATTAAACGGCGTCGTGGGCGCAATCAGG
>CAZILJ010000091.1:0-1608 GCA_964539915.1 uncultured Acidobacteriaceae bacterium
CTCAATATTTTGCAGGCACTTTTTGCAAACCTCGCGGCCAGTCAAAGGTTAGAGTTAGAGTTTAGAGCTAATAAGAAGTGGGGTGGGGGGGACCCCAGGTTCCGCCTCCGATTTCCCCAAAAAGGAAATCACTTCTTGTAAACCACGCCGCCTTTCATCACAAACTGCACGTTCTGCAGTGAGCTAACGTCCTGTAGCGGATCGCCAGGCACGGCAACGACGTCTGCAAAATATCCGGGCTCCAGCGCTCCAATCTGCTCTTCCCATCCAAGAAGTTTGGCCCCGTTCAGAAGATCGGCTTGTAACACAGCCAGCGGCGACATGCCATATTTCACCATCAGAACAAACTCGCGCGCCTGCGTGCCGTGCGGAAACGGTCCTACGTCGGATCCGACCGCCATCGGCACCCTTGCAGCAACCTGCTTCCTGAATTCCTGAGCCTTCACCTCGAGCATCTGATGCTCGCGCGCTCCTTGCTCCGGCGTGGCTGCGTGATCGGCAAAATATTCGAAGATGGTGAACGTCGGGACCGCGAAGATTTGCTTCTCCTTCATCAACCGCACGGTTTCATCGCTCAGCTGATCGGCATGGTCGATCGAAGCCACTCCAGCTTGGGCGGCGAAGAGCGTGCCCGGCTCCCCGGTCGCATGCACCGCTACTCGACGGCCCAGCCGCGCCGCTTCTTTCACAGCGGCCTCCAGTTGCGCTTCGGAATATTGATACGAGGTGGCGAGTTTTCCGTCCCGAACCGAATCCGCGCCAGTTTCATAGATCTTGATGAAGTCAGCACCTTCCTTGAACTGTTGCCGCATCACCGCGATCAGTTCGTCGGCTGTGTTGGCATAATTCGCGTTGGGCAGAACGCGCTGCTCCGGGTTATATCCGATCGCGTCCTCGTGCCCTCCCAGAATATTGATTGCGTTGCCGCTGATACGCAGCCGAGGACCGGGAATGCGCCCCTCATCAATCGCATTGCGGACAGCCGTATCGGCCGACCCCGCGCCCTCGGTCCCCATGTCTCGCTCCGTCGTGAATCCCGCCATCAGGTCGTCGCGCGCCGCCAGCGTCGCTGTGATGGTGCGCTGCGGCACCGATTCCTGCACCGTCTGCAAGTCCTCCGCGCCCGGATGGAGAAAAAGATGGATGTGCGCATCAATCAACCCGGGAAGCATGGTGCGATCGCCCAGGTCGATCACTTCCGAGCCTCCCGGATGCTTCACGGTCGTCCCCACCTCGACGATGTGATCGCCCTGTACCAGGATCTCTCCCGGCTTGACGGTGCGTCCCGTCTTGACGTCGAGCAGTCGGGCAGCATGCAGCACAATCGGGTGAGACGGCGCAGCCGAAGCTTGCCCGGCGGCATCGGCTACGAAAGTCACCAACGATAACGAGACTAGGGCGATTAGGACGATGCGGGTTGTCATATCGCCCGCGATGGTACCATCCCGAATCTCCCGATGCCAGAAGCCTGCTTACGGCGCTTATCTGTGATGAAAATCACAAGCTGCGGTACGCGTGGTCACACCCCGATTCAGTCCCCCCGGCGAAACTAAACATCAGTATGAACGAGTTTGGAATCCTGAATAGCCGCAAGCGCGCCTTGACCGC
>CAZILJ010000092.1:0-2582 GCA_964539915.1 uncultured Acidobacteriaceae bacterium
GAGGTGAGCACGTTGGACTTTGCCAATGCGCTGACCATCTCCGGATTTACCGTTCCCGCCCTCAGCACGCGCAAAGCCGAAACTGAATTTGAATTACAAGATGGACAGAGCTTTGTGATCGCAGGGCTCATCGACAACCGCGTGACCGACATCTACAACAAGATTCCTGGTCTGGGCGACATCCCAATCTTAGGCAATTTTTTTCGCAGCAAGAGTTTGCAGAAGAGTAATTCGGAACTGATGGTGTTGTGCACGGTGCGTCGCATTTCTCCGAGCGCGGAGCAGCCGGCACCGCCCGGGAATCCCAAGCCGTTCATGGATACTGGTAAGTTCGACAAACACAACTAAGAAGCAGCGCATCGGGGAACCAGGCAAGCAGGTCGTATGCCAGAACTAACCGTCGTTATCGTCGCCACTGACAACGAGCAGCGGGCGGTGCTGCAAGTGCTCGTCGACGGTACCAGTGTGGCGCGGACGGTCCATACCTGTGCAAGTTTTCCCGTCGCTGCCTCTGATCCGGTGACGCGGCGCGTGCGCGCTGCCAATCCCGATGTCACTCTCGTCGATATTCCTGCCGACAATCCTACCCTGGCTCTGCGAGCCATTGAGCTTCTGCATCAAGAGATGAATGAGGCGGCGATCTTCGCCGTCGGAAATCTCAACCAGCCGCAAGTGATTGTCAATGCCATGAGGGCCGGGGCCCGCGAGTTCATTGAACGACCCACCACCACAACTGATCTGCTGGAGGCCTTTGTCCGTCTGACGACGGCTCAACGCCGTGGGCGCGAGGAAGGCGTTCGTGGCAAAATTTTCGCAGTCATCAATGCCAAAGGTGGCAACGGCGCGACCACGGTGGCCGTCAATCTCGCGCTGGCTCTGCAGTCCGCCCACTCACAAACAGCGCTGGTGGACGTTGCCCCGTTAGGCCACGCAGCGCTGCACCTGAATCTCAAGCCAGTCTTCACCGCGGCGGACGCGACTCGCAATCTCTACCGCATGGACGCTTCCCTGCTCGAAAGCTTCATGACGCGTCACGGCAGCGGTTTGCAATTGTTGGCCGGAACCAATGTGCCAGCGACCGTCGATCCCTCGACCGCGGACTTTGTTCGTCTTTTCGACATGCTGGTGACCCATTTTCGCTACGTGGTGGTCGATGCTTCTTCGCGTTTCGACGCGGCGAGCCGCCTGATTGCGAGTCTCTCCGAAACGGTTCTGCTGGTCGCTTGCAGCGACGTGGCCTCCCTGTGGAGCGCCGCCCGGGTTCAGCAATATTTGGCAGAGACTGGGAGTCCTGACCGCGTGCGGCTGGTGCTGAATCGCTTTCGCAAAGTCCCGGGGTTCAGTGAGGCCGATGCCGAGGCCGCCGTCGGCGCTAAACTATTGTGGCGAATTCCAAATCAGTATTTTGCCATATCCGGTGCGATCGATCGAGGTACGCCGGTGATGGACCAGCGGACCTCGGAGATCGCCCGCTGTTTCTCCGGACTGGCGCAGGAATTAACTCGCAACGACGTCGACGTAAAGCGCACCGCGTGGTCGCTATTCAAATCGGTTTAGGAAGTTAGGCCCTTATGGCAAATCTGCAATCGTTCGAGCGTACCGATTACCAGCAGGTCAAGGCCGACCTGCATCGCAAGATCCTGGACCGCCTCGACCTTGAAAAACTCGGCAAAGCCGCCGGCAACTCCGCGCGCGATGAAGTGCTGGTGGTTATCCGCAACGCCGTCAACAGCGAAGTCGTGCCTCTTAGCTTTGCCGAACGCGAACGCCTCTCGCGGGAGATCCTGGACGAAATTTTCGGATTGGGCCCTCTCGAGCCGTTGCTCAAAGACCCCAACGTTTCCGATATCCTCGTCAACCGTTTTGATCGCGTCTACATTGAACGCGCGGGCAAACTCGAACTGACCCTTCTGTCCTTCAAGGACAACGTGCATCTCATGCAGATCATCGAACGAATCGTCTCGCGCGTCGGGCGACGCGTCGACGAGTCTTCTCCCATGGTCGATGCCCGTCTGGCCGACGGGTCCCGCGTGAATGCCATCATTCCCCCGTTGGCCATCGACGGTCCCTGCCTTTCCATTCGCCGCTTCGGACGCGACCCCGTTACCGCGCGCCAGATGATCGAGAACAAAACCCTTACCGAATCGATGCTCGAATTGCTTTCCAGCATGGTGAAGGGACGCCTCAACATTCTGGTGTCGGGTGGAACCGGCGCCGGCAAAACGACTTTGCTCAACGTGCTCTCCGGATACATTCCCAATTCCGACCGCATCGTCACCATCGAAGATGCGGCCGAACTTCAACTGAAGCAAGAGCACGTGGTCCGGTTGGAAACTCGCCCGCCGAACATCGAAGGTAAGGGCGCGGTCCGCCAGCGGCAACTGGTCATCAACAGCCTCCGTATGCGGCCCGATCGCATCGTGGTTGGCGAGGTGCGTGGCGAGGAAGCCTTCGACATGTTGCAGGCCATGAACACCGGCCACGAAGGATCGCTTACCACGGTCCACGCCAATTCCCCGCGCGACGCCATGGCTCGGGTTGAGAATATGGTGTCCATGGCAAACCTCAATATTCCCGAGCGC
>CAZILJ010000093.1:0-3130 GCA_964539915.1 uncultured Acidobacteriaceae bacterium
CCTGATTTCGCGTCCACGAAATACAGGTCCATCTTGTCTTCGGTCCGGTTCAGCACTTCCGCCCAAATCACTCCGTCGCGCACCCACCCGAAGCGCGGAATGTACGATTCCTCATCGCCGGGCAGAGAAAGCCAGCGCACCTTGCCCTTGTCCGCCTCGACCACTCCCAGCTTCACAGCCGGATTCGGATCGCCCACTTTTGGGTATTTCTCGTTCTCCACGTTCGGATGCGTCGGTATCCAATCGGTGATGGGATAGATGGGCACCTTGGTCTCATCCATGTGCATGAACACGATTTCTCTGCTGTCCGGCGACCAGAAATAATTGCTCCGCACGGCCAGTTCTTCCGCGTACACCCAATCAATATCCCCGTTGAACAGGTTGTCGCCGGTGTCCTTGGTCAGCTGCTTTTCGTCCTTGCCGCTGATCGGACGAACATACAAATTGTGCTTCCGCACGTACGCCACGTGCCCGCCATCGGGAGAAAACTTTGGATCTCCGCTAGGATCGGGCGCGGAGGTAAACTGCACGGCGGTCTCACTCCCCAAGTCGTAGAGCCAAAGCTGCCCCTGAGAATCGAAGATCAGATGTTTCGAATCGGGCGCCCACAGATATGCCGCCACGTGATATCGCGTCCGACGCTCCTTCTCCCTTTCATCCTTGACCTTATTCACGTCCGGATCCAGCGACGCCAGCTTCGCCGCACTGACCAGCACTTTCTTCTCCCCAGTGGCCGTATCCACGTACCACAACTCGCCCTTTTCTCCCTTTTCATTGCGCTGCACAAACGTGAGTTTGGTCCCGTCCGGACTCCACTCCGTGGTCTCAGGCGCGCGCCCCGTCAAGCCTCCCGGCTGATACATGGTCTCAATGGTCAGCGGCTTGGTCGGAGCAGTCTGCGCTTCCGCCCGACTGTAAGCAATGGCGGCGAAGATCAGCGAGAGCACGGCAATGCTAGCGACGAAGGAAATGTGTCTTTTCAAGAAGCGACCTCGCAGGCAAGAAATAATTTCGAGTTCCTACCGCCCGAACCGAGCGTGTACAGAACTGAAAAGTGTACACCGCCTATCCTTTTGACGCATGAGCCCCTTAAGATACCCTTCCTTCCTCCAACCGCGCTTCTGGCGACCTAGGCGAAATCCCTAGCGCCCTTTGCGGTTAGATTTGGTTTAAAACATCAAAGTGGGATCAAGAAATAGACGATCCGACCGGTCAGAATCCTCCCAGGGAGCCCGAGACTCCCTACCCCCCCATGCTAGAATCAAGGCATACTCAATGCTTCCTGAAATAGAGAATCTGCGGAAACTGCAAGACGCCGACAAGGAAATCCGTCGTCTGCAGGATGAGGTCGCCGAATTCCCCAGGCGGGTTGCCGTCATCGAGCAGAAACTTGCAGGCACTAAGGCGCAACTGGAGAAAGGACAGGCCGCAGTCAAAGCCGACGAAGCTGCCCGCCGCAAGTACGACGCAGCCATCACCGAGCTGCGCGGCAAAATCTCCAAGTACCGCGACCAATCTCTCGAGGTCAAGACCAACGAGCAATATCGGGCGTTAATGGGCGAGGTGCAGTTCGCCGAAAAGGAAATCGCCGCCAACGAAGACAAGATTCTCGAGATGATGGTTAACGCCGACGCCCGCGACAAGGAAGTCAAGGCTGCCCAGGCCGAACTGAAAACTGAAACCGCCGAAATCGAACAAGAAAAAGAAGTAGCCCGCCAGCGTACCGCCGAAGACGAAGAACTTCTTGCCGCATGGCGTGCCAAGCGCGAGCAGATTCGCGCCGGCATTAACGACGACCTGCTCCGTCACTACGAGCGTGTCTCCAAGTTTCGCGGTAGCGGCCTGTCCGAGGTTCGCGATCAGAAGTGTATGGCCTGCCGCGTCATGCTCCGCCCGCAGACCTATAACGAAGTTCGTTCCGGCACGCAAATCATCGTGTGCGACTCCTGCCAGCGCATTCTGTATTTCAACCCCGCCGACGAACTTGCCGATCAGAAGCCCTCGACGACTCGGCCCAAACGTCACCATCCCAAAATTGACGCCTCTCAAGCCTGGTACTACCGCTCGGAGTTTGGCGGAATCGGCGAAGTGTTTCTGTGTCTGACCAATGCTCGTGGACAGGCTAGCCGCCGCGTCTACGACGTGCACACCGGACGCCAGATCGGCGACATCCTGATCCGCGAAGGCGACTTCCGCCAAGGCTTCCCCGAGGACATTTCCGACGCCGTGCGCCTGAACGGTGGCTGGAGCGAAAACGAACTCGACGCCTTCGGCAGCGAGCTTCCCATGGTCGCCCTTGACTCTCTACGAGCCGATCTGGACCTAGCCCGTTACGAAGCGGCTACCCGCTCTCACGTCAAGCCGCAAGCCCCAACCACCCCGACCGAACAAGCCGCCAGATAACAGCTCTCTGCAGAGAACTCTGTGTGGGGGACAGTTCTACTTGGGAAAGTTCTATGGGGGGACAGCCGCCTCCGGCTGTCCGTCGAGCTGTAGGTTCCGGCTATTATAGTGTGGACCGGGTCGCTGGCCCGGTCGTCTAGCGTAGCTCGACCCTGCCTGAAGTGCTCGTGTCCCCTACGTTTAAGATGGCTGCATGCCAAAAGAGCCGTCCGCCCTTCCCACCATCAAAGTCTCTCCTCGCGGCACCACCCGCCTCAAAGAGGGCCACGTCTGGGTCTACCGCTCCGACATCGTCTCCGCTGACGGGGCCACTCCCGGTTCCCTTGTCTGCGTCTCCGACCATCGTGGCAAACTCCTCGGCACCGCTTTCTACTCCAGTTCCTCTCAGATCGCCATCCGGATGATCTCCCCGGATCTCGTCACAGATTTCCCAGCCCTGCTGCGCCAGCGAATTGGCGCTGCGATCGCCTATCGCGAATCTCTAGTCCGCAACACTGATGCGTACCGCGTAATTTTCAGCGAAGCCGACTTCCTGCCAGGACTGATCGTCGACCGTTACGCTGATATTTTTTCCTTGCAAATCCTCACCCAAGGCATGGACGCCGACCCTGTCCGCCAGACCTTGCTCTCTGAACTGACCACTCGACTTCAGCCCACCTCGGTCATCGAGCGCGTCGACCCGCGAGTCCGCGAGTTGGAATCCCTTCCGCCCCGCGCGACTGGCCCC
>CAZILJ010000094.1:0-2327 GCA_964539915.1 uncultured Acidobacteriaceae bacterium
CACGGCTTTCACAAGATCGGCGTCCTCCAGAACGACGAATGGATCGGAGCCGCCGAGTTCCAGCACCGCTCTCTTGCCGACTCGGGCGGCTTCCTCCGCAACAGCGCGGCCGGCGCGGACGCTACCAGTGACGGTGACAGCCCGCACCCGCGGATCGGCGATGACGGCCGCACACGCCTCAACCTGGATCGCAAGATTCACATAGAGTCCTTCGGGGCCACCGGCGTCGCGCACCAGTGTCTCCAGCGCCTCGGCGCAGCCTTGGACCGTTTCGGCGTGCTTGATGATCGCGGTATTGCCGACGAGGGCTGTGGTGTTGAAGAAGCGCAGCACCTGCCAGAAGGGTACGTTCCACGGCTGAACGGAGAAGATCGGCCCTACCGATTCGTATATGATCTGCGCCGGTAAGCCGGGCACGGGCTGTGGCTTGAGATAAGCCTCCCCCGCTTCGGCGAGGTGGCGGGCGTCCCAGGCGGATTTCTTGATCTCGAAAATGGAGTCCGCCAGCGGCTTGCCCATCTCAGCGGTGATCAGGCGGCCATAGGTCCCGGCCCGCTCTTCCAGCAGCTCGGCGAGCCGAGCGAGAAAGGCGATTCGCTCCCGCAATGGAGTGCGGGACCAGACCCGCCAGCCGTCCCAAGCGCGCTGCAAGCGTGCGTCAATCTCCGCCTTATCGTGTTCCGGATGGACCGCCAGCAGTTCACCCGTCGCCGGATTACGTGATTCGAAGTTCATTAAAGCCTCCCTGCCACCTTCTGTGGCATATTCAGTTTTATTTGCATGTTCAGCAATAATTACGGCCTATTATTCTGCTGCCACCAGATAACAGCGGTGGTGCGAAAAGCTGCATCGACTGCGTTACGAACTAGGTTCATCGTCGTAAACCAGAGTCCTTTCTAGGCGCCTACGAGGCGCACTCAACAGCTCCGGCGAACCAAGCTGGGCGGACGCGATTCTGCGTTAAGGCTTCAACGACACGCTCCGGAGTTCCCAGATCGGTCCATCCCGAGTCACGATCGCGAACCACCAGGAGCCGATGCGACTCCGGGGTCAAGATCTCACGGGAAAAATCAACCGCGGGTATCGCTCCGTAGGCGGTTTCCCAATCGTCTGTGGCAAAACCGCGTTTGAGGGACCGGACTATGCCGGGAATTCTGGTACGCAGTAAATCTAGGAATGCGCTAGCACGTCCAATGCATACAAACTCGTTCCACAGGCACCGGCGGTCTAAGAGGGTTCGAGCCTGGTTAAGAGACGGCTTCTCCCAAAAGCATTTCACGCGAACCGCCGCATCCGAGTCGGACGGCAAGTCCGACTCCGGCTCGATCCATCCGTATTCGACTTCCGGATACCGCGACTCGGCCCCCAATAGAACTACCGACTCCGGATATCGCTCGACTGAGTCGAGACCCCTCTCTAATGCGAGTCTGAACGCATGGCTATTCGAATAGAAGTGGTCGCAAGGGAAGAATGCGACAACCGCGTCACGATCGGCTCGCGAGGTTTCTAGCAGGGCCATTGCCATCGCGATTGCGGTTCCTCGATTCAGAGGCTGCGCAATGACTCGCGAGCCGCCGGTGTGGACTAGCTCCTCGCGATAAAACTGTTCGTGACACTGCGACACCATGATTATTTCGCGATCGTTATCAAAGAGCGGCTTGACGCGGGCACGCGTCTCGCTTAGCAGGCTTTGCTCGCCAAAAACGCGGCAAAATTGTTTCGGCCGCGAATCGCCGGCGATTCTGAGCGTAAGACTTCGCAGACGCGTCCCGTCTCCGCCCGCGAGAAACACTGCCCAACGATGCCGTGAGTCCATCAGTGCCTTATCCTGTTCTGATCCAGTCGTGATCTGAATCGCGTTTCGACAGCAGCCCATCGGCGTCTATAGGTCTCGGCCCGCTCTTCCGGATTTCGTGATTCGAAGTTCATTCAAGCCTCCCGGCATGGGACGATCAGATCACCTTGAAATAGCCTTCATCGTCTAAAATGTGCCGGGGCCAATCCTGCTGCTCCGAACTAAGCTTTCTGATTTTTTCGATGAACGCGGGGTCTTGGTTATCACCCCTATAAACGGTCATATCTTTGGCCAGCCAGGCAGGCAGAGCAGCGAAGCGGTGCACCGTTTGTGTTTCTACATACCAGGTAATGTGGACGAGCGCGCCGCTTTCCTCGTACCAGACCGTGGTCTCAACTCCCGGAGCTACCCGCTGGTAGTAGAAGTGCTGGATGGCATGCCGTCCCTTGTGTGGCCCCTCTTTCAGCGTGTAGTCGACGATGTCGGGCCCGACGATGGCAGGTTCGAAGATCCAGCCGTTGGCAAAGTGCCA
>CAZILJ010000095.1:0-2289 GCA_964539915.1 uncultured Acidobacteriaceae bacterium
CCATCGCGCGTGCGGGCGTCGAGGCGGAACCCGGCTTTGTCGGGCAGGCTCAACTGAACATCGCCATTGCGATTGTCGATCTGGACGTTGCCCAGGGTACGCATTCCAACTTCAACTGCGCCGTTGTCATCCTGCAGGCGGACATCGCCGGAAACCTGTTCGAGGCGGATATTTTTTGATCGGGTAGTCAGATGCAACGGGCCGGTGATCTGCTCGGCGTGGAGCTCGTCGGAATCGAGGTCGAGGGTGCCCTCGATGCGCGAGAACTCCATGTCAGTGCGTGACGACTTGAAGGTTACAGTTTTGGTGATGCGGGCGAGCTTGATGCTCTCCTGAAATTCGCCGTCGAGTTGTACCGCGCCTTTTATGTCGGCGACCGAGACTTCGTTGACCCGGCCCTGCACGTGGACATCCCCGTTGATCTGCTCGATCTTCACCGAGCCTTTTTCCTGACTCACCTTGACGTTGCCGTTCACGTCTTCGACGGCGGTATCGGAATGCTGGGCGGAGATGTCGACCCCGCCATCGCGACCCGAAACGTTCACGTCGCCGCGGCGAGAAGTGATGGAAACTTGCACTTTGCGCGGTAAGGAGATATCGAGGTCGGTTTCGACGGGATGATCCCCGGCAGCTTCGGCCTTGGCATCCACCGTGACCAGGCCGCCGATTGCGATGATCGTGGGCTTGGTTTCGCGGTCATACTTGTCGGCATCGTTCTGATTGTCGGCGCCAACGCGTTTGCGGACGACGACGGTGATCTTGTTGTCGTCGGAGGCGTGGACGCTGACTGCACCGTGAGTGTCAATCACCTTGAGACTCGCTGAGGCAGGAAAGTCTTGCTCGAGGTGGTCGTTGAAATTGTAGCTTTCGCCGAAGATTCCGCTGAAGTCGGGATCGTCGATATTCATGTGGTCGCGAATGCCAGACCAGTCGAGGTGTTCGAGTTGAGTCGCGATCAATCCGAACGCGACGATCATGACGACCAGGACAACTCCACCGCCGCCGATGCCCGGCGCACGGGTTCCCTCGCGTTGGGCTCGCTGATGCTCAACCAGCTTGATGACGCCCCAGACAATCAGCAGAGCGGGCCAGTAGTTGGCGAACAAGTGCGCCAGACGGCCGATGGAAAGGATCCGCATGGTGCCCATCAAGAAAACCGCGCCCACGACGATGAGAACAAAGGGACCGGCGAGCGAGCGGCGGGGCCGCGGCGGCAGAGGGGTTAGCGGCGGAACACCCGGAGTCATGACTGGGTTAGACATTTTTCACCTCGCCAGAAGAAGGGGGCTCCGTACTTTGCACGGTAGACGGCGCTGCTGGGGGAGGTGGAGTATTGGGAGGAAAGCCGGATGATCCGGGGGGTAATGAGCCGACATGTCCGTTGTAGGAAGCATTGCTTTGCATCAGCTTGATGACTCCAACCACCAGCAGGATGGCAGGCCACGTTCTGCTGAATCCCACGCGGGAAACGCTGTCGAGTAGAAACAGCACGCCCAGAGTGATCAGCATTGCGGGTCCCATGAGCTTGCGGGTGCGGCAATGCTGGCACTGACATCCAACCGTACCTCCCATCAGGCCCCACTGCTTGGCAAAGAGCCATACGCCGAGAAAGATCAGGATCAGAGGCCAGAAACGATCTAAACCGAACTCAAACAGTCCGGCGGTGTGCAGCAGGAAGAGCACGCCTAAGCCGATCAGAACGGCGGCCCCTGCGGGAACCTTGGTGCCTTCGAATTTTTCGCCGGCGCCGAAGGTTTGCGCAAGTCCGAATGGATCGGGAGCAGGCTCCCCCATCTGGATGGCCTTTGCGCTGCGAACTGCGTCGATGATCTGGTAGATGTAGAAGAAGCCGATGGCGATCGCGAGGACCGTGATCACGAACCAAGGGAGATCTGAACTGACACCGAGGATCAGAAGAACCATAACGACAAGGTGTGCGAGTCCCTTGGCATATTGGCCTGTGTACACCGCGCCGACGCCGATGGGAAAGACTCCAGCGAGAATTCCAGCAATGCCGGGATTCGGGCCGGAATTCATCGGCTGACGAGGCGCGGCCGCGAATGATCCCGCCGAGGGATACACCGTCTGGGCCGGGGGAACAAATCCCGCGGACGGGGGAACGTAGCCTGCGGCGGAAGCTGTGCCTTCCATGCGTGCGGCCAGGCACGATTCGCAATAGATCACCCCGCGGACGTCGCGGGTGCAGTTTTGACAAAGTGGCTTGCCGCACGTGCGGCAGAAAGCCACCGCAGCAATATCGCTGTGTGTGGCGCAGTTCATACGAACCTC
>CAZILJ010000096.1:0-3674 GCA_964539915.1 uncultured Acidobacteriaceae bacterium
TGGGTTAATTCGACATTGGAAAAAATGGCTTTTTCGACCACATCTTTGTCATGCGAGCACACGCCCAGGCCAACGTAGAAATCGCCCTGCAGTGGAATGCGCAGCCATCCGCCCGCTACTTTGGGCTCACCGTCTGCCGAAAGAGACATGTAAACGTAATCTCCGCGCTTGGCAATGCGCAGTCGCTTCGGGGCCGAGATATTCGCTTGCACCTCCCGCGTAATCGCGCCTTTCTCGTCGCGGAATTGCAGAGAGGTCAGGCCGCTGGCGTGCAGCGCGACGTCGGCATAGACAGAATCGGCGTCCAGACTCTGCCGGAGCATCAACGCCGCTTTCTTGTGCTCGTTTCCAGTTTTGTCGAGGAAAGAAATGTCGGCGGTCAGCGTTACGTCGCCGGAAACCTTTTTCCATGCGAACTGAAACGCGTCAGTCGCGAACCACATGTTTTCGCCACTGCCGCTGATCGTGTAACTTTTCGCGGAAGCGTCGTAGTCGACCGAACCCGGATGCAACACTGCGCCCACATCGCTGTGGCCTTCGAAAATTCCGACTGGCATCGGCGCCCCTTGAGCCCTGGCTCGCCCCCCGATCACGACACAAAAACAAGTCCAGAGTGCGATCACTATTAGCGTTCGAAGACTGCGCATAAAATCCTCCGCCGGATGCAGCCCGGATCAGCGAGTTGACTAACCCGGCATTGTAAATCGAGCGGCAAGACGCGCGTCTCTCGTTAGGTGGTTTATCTTCAACTTTTCTAAAACTTTATTTTCCGTACCAATCTGAAGCCGCTTCTGGTAAAACGTCTGCATGAAAATGACCCGCGTCGTTTCTACCGCATTCTTATTCCCGTGCGTGCTGTTTCTCTTGGGCAGTCTGGCCGCGCAAGAGCATAGTTCTCCCTCGCCAAGTCTGGCGCTGACACCTCCCATGGGCTGGAATTCGTGGAACAAGTTTGCTTGCAACGTCAGCGAGGATCTGATCAAAGCAATGGCCGACGCTGTGGTGAAATCCGGCATGAAGGACGCCGGTTACGTTTACGTTAACATCGATGATTGCTGGCAGTTGAGCCGCGACGCCAGCGGCAACATTGTGGTCGACCCTCAACACTTTCCGCACGGCATGAAGCCGGTCGGCGATTATATCCATTCGCTGGGACTCAAGTTCGGAGTCTATTCAGACGCGGGTTCGAAGACCTGCGCGGGCCGACCCGGCGGCCTCGGGCACGAGTATCAAGACGCCATCCAGTACGCTGCGTGGGGCGTCGATTACTTGAAATATGACTGGTGCAGCACGACCACACAGGACGCGAAGGCTTCGTACGCCAACATCCGCTCCGCTCTCGACACTGCCGGGCGGCCGATCGTGCTGAGCATTTGCGAGTGGGGTACCGCTAAACCATGGCTATGGGGCAAGGAAGTTGGAGGGAACTTGTGGCGGACCACGGGCGATATCAACGACCGGTGGGGAGGCCAGGAGAAATGGAAGGACGGCAGTTGCTGTTCCAACGGAGTGCTGGCGATTATCGATCAGGAGGCGACTCTGTATTCCTACGCGGGGCCAGGCCACTGGAACGATCCGGACATGCTCGAAGTCGGCAACGGTGGAATGACGGATGTGGAGTACCGTTCTCATTTCAGTTTGTGGGCGATCCTGGCGGCGCCCCTGATCGCGGGCAATGACCTACGCAGCATGCGCCCGGAAATCCACGATATTCTCACGAATAAGGAAGTGATTGCCGTCGATCAGGACGCGATGGGCCTTCAGGGTGAACGCGTCGTGAAGGGTGGCGACTCCGAAGTTTGGGCGAAACAGCTAAAAGACGGTAGCCGCGCCGCTGTGCTGCTGAATCGCGGTAGCGGCGAACAGGAAATCTCGGTGAGATGGGAAGATCTCGGTTATCCCGGCAGCACCAGCGCTTCGGTGCGCGACTTGTGGCTGCACAAGGATCTAGGCAAACTCACGGGAAAGTTTTCGGCGACGGTGCCGTCGCATGGCGTGGTGATGGTTACCCTAAAACCGTAAGCCATCGGCCGGCGCCAGCCTTCACCAACAAAGCTTTTTCGTTGCAGGTTTTATGATTCCAGGTTCTTCCGACGACTCGAGTCTTTCGGGAAGTTTGGGTCTGCTTTTACTTCTCCGATCTCGGCAGTGTGTCGGGCGCTGTGCCCTGAAATCAGCAACAGCCACTGGAAGCCATCTAGAGGACCGAAAGCCGGATGGTCAAAGAAGTGGTCCCGCAAATCGTCGTTCGTCGTCTGAAGGTACGTCATCGTCGCCTTGCGGCTGTCCTCGAAGGCCTTCGCCAGTTCGGCTTCCGTGGCCCCGCGACCGGTGGGACGCCTGCGCTTTGTGGCTGCGGTCCGGCATCTTCTCGAGGATCATCTGATCTTTTCCTTTCAGATGTTTTGCTGGAATTATTGTGTTGCCGGGACCAGTTCAAGATCCTCGATCTCGTCCCGTTCACCGCACAGGTCATGGCTAAACAGTGTGGCTCGCAGACCTTCGTCCAATCCTCCGATCATCAGCCACGACACAGGTCTCCCCGGTAATCAATGACAAATGTTTTTAACGTTTGTCTTTGAGTTCTTCCATGACACTCTGGATCAACTCTTTCGCGTCGCTCAGGCTTTTCATGATGATCTGAATGTCCATTACGGGTTTACCGGGCCAGCGTTGGCTCTGGCAGTAGACCCCATGCTGGCCCACCAGGGCCATGGCGTCGGTGATGGCGTCCATCGTGACGGCAAGACGGCCGCGGGGCACGCCCATCATGGTCTCGTAGTGCTCCAATTCCTCCCGCTTCTCTTCGAATACCGGCATGCGACGATTGTAACTGTGCAGGCGCCTACGGCATAATGGGGCGGCTGACATTAACCCTGCTGAAACGTCAAAAGCTTTTAGTACTCACAGTTCCACATAAGGAGAGACCATGCAGAAACGCATTGCCTTTGTCGTTGGCATGATTTTCACGCTCACCATCTTTGCGGCCTGCCAGGGCGGCAAACCCAGTCCAGCAGCGTCCGCGTCGTGCGATCTCGGTGGAGGAAAGACCATCAAGACGGCCTATTCCAGCCCGCGCATGAAAGGACGTAAGATTTATGGCGACCTCGTACCGTTCGGCGAAGTCTGGCGCACCGGGGCGAACGAAGCAACCACCTTCGTTAGCAGCGGCGATGTAGTTGTTGGCGGCAAGACCGTTCCGGCAGGCAATTACACACTCTTCACGGTGCCCACCGCAGACAAATGGACCCTCGTCATCAACAAGAAGACCGGGGAATGGGGAATTCCCTATAAGTATGAAAGCGATGAACTGGCGCGCGTGGACATGAAGGCGTCGAAACTTCCTTCTCCCGTCGAGAATTTCACCATATCCTACGAGAAGTCCGGAAACGGTTGCGCGATGCACATCGATTGGGAAAACACGCGCGCGTCCGTGGATATCAGCGCCAAATGAGGCGTTGGGCAAATTGTTGGTTGTTGATTTTCTGATGCCGAAAGCAAAAGGAAATCTTCGCTGGTCGTTTCGCTTCTTCGACAACAGAATCAGCAACCAACAATCCCCAAGCCCAGAACGACGTTTACCAGTTCTGTCTTTGGAGCGCGGCGACGGCCAAATACCGCTTCCAGTCCGGCTTTCGCGCGTACCATCCGTAGGCCCACAGGGTGAGGAAGAA
>CAZILJ010000097.1:0-2271 GCA_964539915.1 uncultured Acidobacteriaceae bacterium
GCCGCCTGCTGCACCCGTCATACATTGCGGCGAGCGGTTGTCGTCGGCGGATGGAGAGCCGCAATCGACGGTTCACCTCTTCCAGAGATTGACTTGGGGCCATACCCATTTTCAGCCTACCGCTCCCAGGCATATCGCCGCTATCTTATTGACTATAAACCTAATTTATAACACAGTAGTACTAGCAGTCCGTGGTTAAAGTCTGGCTTGCGGCGCCGAATTTTCTGGCCTTGAAAACATGATCGCCTTAAGATGTTTTTATGGCGATGGGCACTCGCAAGCACCGGCAGCGGCAGGAGGATCTCTGGGTAACGCATTCAGAGCTTCCCACGGCACCCGGCCATCCTTTCTACCAGCGGCTGAACGAATTGCTGGACCGTGAGAAGTTCGATGAATTCGCCGAAAAGGAGTGTGCCCAATTCTATGCCGACAATAATGGCCGCCCGTCGCTCACGCCTGGCACATATTTTCGGGCACTGCTGATCGGCTACTTCGAGGGAATCGGTTCGGAACGCGGGATTGCGTGGCGAGCGGCCGATTCGCTTGGTCTGCGGCAGTTCCTGCAAATCGGCTTGGATGAAGCCACGCCCGATCATTCAACCATTTCTCGTACGCGTCGATTGATTGACATAGAGACGCACCGGAAGGTATTCGGCTGGGTCTTGGGAGTGCTGGCCGATCGGGGTCTGCTGAAAGGCAAGATGGTCGGTGTGGATGCGACAACGTTGGAAGCCAACGCAGCAATGCGGTCCATCGTGCGGCGCGATAACGGGCAGCAGTACGAAGCATTCCTGACTGATTTGGCGAACAAGAGCGGGATAGCGACGCCGACGCGAGAGGATCTGGCGCGGATCGATCGGAAGCGTAAGAAGAAGGGGTCGAACCAGGAGTGGGTGAGTGCGACCGATGCGGACGCACGCATCGCGAGGATGAAGGATGGTTCCACGCACATGGCCCATAAGGCGGAGCATGTAGTGGACATGGAAAGCGGAGCGGTGATCGCGGTGACGCTGCAAGCGGCAGACCAAGGCGACACTACCACGATTCACGAAACGCTGGCCGAAGCCGGCGAGGCGGTCGCGGAGTTGATCGAGCGGGAAGTGGAGAAGAGACCGGAAGCCAAACCGCAAGTTCATACCAACGGAATCACGGAGATAGTGGCTGACAAGGGATACCACAGCGGCAAAGCGGTGGTGGCGTTGCAGCACATCAAGGTGCGGAGTTACATACCAGAAGCGAAGCGTAGGCGGCGCAAATGGGAAGGTAAAGCCGAGGAGCAACAGGCCGTCTACGCCAATCGACGCCGGGCGAAAGGCCATCATGGCAAGCAACTCCTCAAGAAGCGCGGGGAACTGCTGGAACGCTCCTTTGCGCACTGCTACGAAACCGGCGGGATGAGACGAACCCATTTGAGAGGGCGGGAGAATATCCTGAAGCGGCAGTTGATTCACGTGTGCGCATTCAACTTGAGCCTGATTTTCCGGTTGAGTCTGGGTGCCGGGACGCCGCGGGAGCTGAGAAGCCGGCAAGCGGAGCTACTTTCGGTGTTTATGTGGTTGCAGATTGCGCTATTGACGTTCGACAAAGCCACAGCCCGCCCTGAGCGCGCCCCAAGATGTTCACGCGGCCCGCACGAAGCTGGGTGTCGGCGTCGAGTCCGGGATGGCCGCCGCCGAAATTTCAGGGGTTGCACCACGGGCTGCTAGGCTGGAACCCAGACGGCGAGGGGCTACCGAAACGAAAAAAATCTGGCGGTGGGGGCAATTCTGCAAAACTTAACAAAGACCCCATGAACAGCGGGCGACAGCGGTCATAGTCGTGAGCAGATGTGAGCAGTTTGGACAATACGGGGGCACCTCAGATGGCCAAGATCTGCCCAATCAAGCATTAAATCAAGTCGGGACTTCTCTTTTCGTTCCCAGAGTTGCCCAAAGCAGCAAAGAATGAGAAGCGTCAGGAATCCGGGGTGAGCGCCCTGCCTTACGGAGGGTGCTCGTTCCACATTAGGCGAGGGGCATCCGTGGAGGAAACAAAGCCCAGAAACTTGGGGCGAACGGCGTGGAGGAACCGGAGCCAAAAACATCTGTTATTGGCTCCCCGTGGGACCTGTGCGGCGACTTCCTGTTACTTCCCACTGGGAAGTGCACGCACAGGTTATCGGCTCACTGGGCCGAATTTGTAAGTGGCTGGCATGGTGTTAGTTGGGCGGGGCTGCAGGAAAAACGGATGAAAGAAACGGGGAGCTCGCGCGGAAAGGCGTCCGGCCTGCAA
>CAZILJ010000098.1:0-9355 GCA_964539915.1 uncultured Acidobacteriaceae bacterium
TCGAAATTCCCGATCAGTTCGTCCGGCATCTGGTGCCAGCCGGCCGCGACGCGGCTCGTTCTCTACTAGAGGAGTCCGTGGCCGGAGCGTACCGGGATGGCAGACTCACGATGGAACAAGCTCGCGAACTTCTCGGCTTCGGAACGCGCATGCAGGTGGACGCATTCCTGCAGCAGCATGAAATCTACGACTATACCGTCGAGGATCTCGATAAGGACATGGCCACGTTGGATCGGTTGCTTCCAACGAAAGCCGAGTAATCGCAGGCATGATCGTTGTTGCCGATGCGAGCCCGCTCAACTATCTCATCCGTCTTGGCCGTCCAGATGTTCTTCGAGACATCTATGGCCGCGTTTTGGTTCCCCGCGCGGTTTTGACCGAGATGCAGCACCGGGAAGCTCCTCCGGAGGTGAGTGCTTGGGCATCCGCGCCCCCCGCATGGCTTGAGGCGATGCAAGTGCAACAATTAGATGCGAGCCTCGCCGCGGGGCTGGGGGCCGGAGAACGCGAAGCCATCAGCCTTGCTCTGGAAGTCATGCAGACGTTCTTCTGATCGATGAGCGAGCTGGCTGACGAGAGGCCGAAGCGCGGCATATCGAAGTAGCGGGTACGCTGGCCGTTCTATTGCAAGCGTCCCTGCGCGGATACTTTGATCTTCCAGAAGCCCTGAAACAACTGCGTCAGTATGGGTTCCGCGCCTCTCGGCCCATCGAAGCGATGATGTTGGCCCGGTATGAACAAGCAAAAAGATGAAGCCATGAGCGCTGGCTCCCCTATCTTTCTATCCGGAGATAGCACTATATCCCTTGTAGCCATGCACCATAGGACCCTTGGTCATCCTGAAGTGATAAGTTATTTTCCAAGAGACGCGAGATCTACTGCGGCCCGCTGATCGGCGCTGCTGACGATGGCGTAGCGGCGGAAGAGGTTGGAGTCTTCGATCCTCCCATCGGCAGGAAGGCCCGTGTACCTGGGCTGTTACAGCTCGAAAACTTGTTTCAGCGTCTTATGAAGACAATCGCTGGCACCGTTTTCTGTCACGAGGTAGTTGTCCGAAACATGGGCGAACATGGCTGCGGTCGCATAGGCCGGATGAACCACCATACTCATGCCCTTTTCGAGTGTCATCGGTTCGTCGTATCGAACCAGCGGGCGCTCGATCAGATCGTATCCCTGCGAGTGGGCGTACACTCGCGACTCGGGCGGCACATTCTTCTGTTTCATGAATTCGTTGTGCGCCAGAGCAATCTCACGGCACGAGCTTCCGGGCTTCAGCTTTCGCACCGTTTGGTCCTGAGCCTCCTTGACGATCTCGAACCCGTCGATCAGCTCCTGCGATGCCTTTCCCAGCACGATCGTCCGGCTCAACTCGGTATAAAACCCGCCCAGACCATTGTTCTCGATCAGTAATGACATGTGGTCCCCGGTGCGGAGGATGCGACCTTGAAAGTGTCTTTGGGCAAAAAACGCGGGCTGCCCAAGCTTGGCCGACGTGCCGAGAAAGATCCCCTGTTCGCTTCCCAGGAGCTGCCCCTCGTACTGCGCCAGCGCAGCTACTTCCAGGTCGCGCATACCAGGCCTGATGTGGGCCAGCACTTTGCTGAAGACGGCGTCTTGCAGCGTAGCCGTTCTTCTGATCAGAGCGATCTCTTCCTCGCTTTTGACCGCCTTGGCGTGATCGATGAAGTCGGTCTCGTCCGAGATCTCCGCCTTGCCAGACTGTTTCGCCTCGATGTAGGAGACAAACCCATGCGGCATGGCGGCGAGTCCAACCCAACCAATTCGGCCATGTCCTCTTCGGGTCAGGATGTCGCTCACGATTTCCGCGTCATAGGTCTGGGTATAGTTGACGGATGGAAATGCCGACGTGGTGAAGATTTCTCCCACCCCAGGATTGTCGGCATCGTTCCCCGCCGGGCTTCGCTTCCGCCCCGCCGGACCGTGCTCGACCACCGTCATCAAATCGGAGCGGTGAAACACGACCGTACGCGGGTAATACGCGGGAATGTCGGTGAACCACTTGACGTAGCCGCCGGTAAAATCCCTCGCGGTTTGGGTGATCAGAGCGTCCAGCCCGCGTTCCGCCATGTGTCCGCGCACCAACTTCCAACGCCGCTCGAGTTCCTCGAGGGAGATCCTGGCAATTCTGCGGTCGTCCAAGCCGGCGTCGGGTGGCGTCGTGGCTGGAACGAGGGGATTCTCGGGGGTCACTTGGCCTCCGACGTCATGCCGAACTGGATTTGCCGGGCCGCGCCACTCAAGCAGAATGCGGCCGTAGCTGCGACCACGGAGGGCACGGCAACGACGTAGAGGATTCCGCTGGTGCCCCAATGCAGAGACAGCAAGAGTCCGCCAATCAGCGGCCCGACAATCTGTCCGGTTCGTCCGATACCCAGCGCCCAACCGATCCCACTGGAACGCATCGCCGTAGGATAACGAGTGGCTGCGATGGCGTTAGCCGAATTCTGGGCTCCAAAAGTAAAGAAACCCGCACAAAACGTGGCGGCCATTACCCACCTCGCCTGATTGCCAGCCAAGCCGATGCCTGCGATGAAGGTTCCACTCACGATATAGGCGCAAGCCAGAACAAGGTACGGATTCAGCTTGTCGCACAGCGGGGCGATGGCAAGTCCGCCTGCGATCCCACCAAAATGCAAAAGCGCGGCAATAACGATGGCTGCATGCTGAGGCAGTCCGGCTTTGTGAAGCACCGTCGGCAACCAGCTGCTCAAGAAAAACAGGGCCAGAAGATTCATGAAGAACATGACCCAGAGCAGCAGAGTAACCGGCGCGCGGCCTTCGCGAAACAGCAGTACCACCGGAAAGCCCTTCTCCTTCTTTTCCGAATTGATGAACTCGACCGATTCTGGGAATACCCACTTAGGGTTCATGTGGGCAAGGGTGTCTGCGATGCGGCGTCTGTCCGCGTCTCTTTGCGTCAGGCCATATGCTGACTCCGGCAGGCTCAAGATCAGCAGGGGAGCGATCACGATCGGCAGGATTCCCCCAAAGACAAAAACCGCCCGCCAACTGTGAGCATCCAAAATGTGGGCAGTAATGGGGCCGGCAAATGCGGAGCCGAAGGAAAATCCCAGCCACGTCATCAGCACCAGAGTGACTCTGAATTTCTTGGGCATGGTTTCGGCGGTAAGAGCGAGAGCGTTCGGCACCACTCCTCCCAGCCCGAGCCCAATGGCGAAGCGCATCCACATCAGTTGCGGCACCGTGTTCGCCAGCGATATCAGGAGGGTGCAAACCGCAAAGAAAAGCAGGGAACTCACAATGATAGGTTTGCGGCCGGCCCGATCAGCGTATGGGGCAAGCACCAGGCCGCCCAAGATCGCGCCCAGTCCCCCAGCCGCAAACACGAACCCGAGAGCGCCGGGCTTCACCGCTAACGCAACGCTTAAGGCCGGACCCACATAGCCCATCGCCTGGGTATCGAACCCGTCGACGAACATGGCAGCGGCACAGAGCAGCAGCACCCGGATTTGGAAGCGCCCGATCTTTTGCTGATCAATCAGCTCAGCGACGTCTACCAACATGCCGGGAGGGGCCGCCCCTGCTTGCCCAATCATTTTTTGCTCCTCCTAGGCGCCCTCATAGTGGGCACTGGGTATTACCGTGAAAACCAACGGCCACAAAGCGTTGATGGATGCATCCGGCCAGCGCGTCAATCGAGCGGTTCCGGCCCGGTGTATTTCAAAATGTAGAGACCCCCGCTCGCTCGGTCGGTGGCGTAAATCAGCCCTTTTTCGTCGACGATCACATGGTTCATCTGAATGGTGTGGGTTGGATTTCCGGGCGGGGCGGCTGGGACAAAAAAGCCGACCTCCTTGATTTGTGGAGGAGCATTCGGAACGGGCACATCCACTAACCGGTAAATGCGAACGCCACCATTGAAAAAGGTAGCTACGAAGGTGTTCTTCAGCTGCGCCGATGTGGCGCTGGGAAGGTTGGGATGGAGATTGTGCGCTCCAAATCGCCCGCCTCGGGAGCACAAGTCGCCGGCATTCTCCGGAAGTGGAGCGGTCCCAATGATGAGCGGGTTTATCTCGTCGCGGATATCGACCAGCCAGACCAGTTTCGGAGCGTCACGGCATTTTTCCATGACTGCTTCGTCGGAGACCGTCGCCAAGCCGCGGGTGAAGATTGGCTGCACGGTATGAGTCCAGGCCGGATAAGGAGGAGAAAACTTGAGCCGGCTCACAAGCTTTGGCGAGAACCTCTGGCCGTGACCCGCCCGGAGGTCCGCCAGTCCGGAGATATCCAGAATCATCTGGCCTCCATCCATGTAGCCGACGTAAGCCCGGTCGGGCGAGTCCGGGAATACCTCGATCGTGTGGGCACGATATCCGTCATCAATCCGATGCCGTACGGGAAGGCAGCCCGGCAGGCAATCATCTGCCTTCTGCGTCCCGGGTAGCCACCAGCGGCCAGCTTCGCGGGGATGGCCGGGATCACGCAGGTCCACAATCAGGTAGAACTGGTCGTCTTTCGGATTCGCTGGGCTGGAGTCGCCCGTGCCGCTCGACAAATGGGCGAATTCTCCATCCACGAACCATAACCAGTGGACACCGCGTGAGTTTGGTCCCGACGTATCATAGAAAGAGAGCGCGAGATCCTGCAGCTTGCGAGCCTTCTCGATGCGCGCCAGATCGGACACGTCTAAGACCCACATCCCTGCCGGCGACTGCCCCGTTTTCATGGTTTGATTCGCCACCACCAGCACGTTTCCCGAGAGACCAAGAGAGTTGCAGCGCGTAACCTCAGGAGCTGGGGATGGCAACTGGTTCAGAAGCACCGGAGCCTCAGGTTGCGTCACATCAACGATGCTCAGGCAGGTTGTTTCTCCCTCATGCGCGAGAAACAGGATGCGGCGGCCGTCGGAACGCTTCTGAATCGCCAACCCTTCGCCTCCATCTCCGTGCCCATTGAGGCCGTTATGACCGAGCAGAAGCATATTCTTCTGCTCTGCCTTCTCGTCGGAACTGGCCGCCGTCGCGAACCTAGCGGCGGCGAAAAACAAGATGAGCGGGAGAAGAAATCTGCGCATTTCTACCTCTTTCCCCCAGGGGATCGGAAAGTTCTGATGATCAACGAATTCAGGCTAATCTAACTACCGCCTTAGTCTTTAATTCCTTCCACGATGCTCATCCGAGACGCGGTCGGAATGATCCTTGTGAAATGTAACCCCGCAGCGTCCATCAACTCGCGGTATTGTTCGACGGTTCGTTCACGACCGCCGGTTCGCACCAGCATGTTGATGTCACTTAGAAATCGATCTCGGTTGGTAGCGGATGGGTCCGCCCGGCTCGGCAGCACTTGCTCGATGAGCAAAAGCTTTGCCTGATCTGGCATCGCCGCGCGGCACGCAGCCAAAATGGTTATTGCCCGGGGATCCTCCCAATCGTGGATGACCCGGGACAGTATGTAGGCATCTCCGCCAGCCGGGATGGATGCGAACATATTGCCTTCGACAATCCTGCATCGATCCGCGACTCCTGCGTTTTCGAGAAGGGCGGCCGCCGCTTTGACGACTTGGGGCAGGTCGAAGAGAACGCCCGTCGTCCCAGGACACCCGACCAGCAGCGCCGCCAGTAGTTGTCCACGTCCGCCGCCCACATCGAGGACCGTCCTGAAGCCGGAAAAATCGTAAGCCTCTACCACGGCTGCAGCAAAAGATTCCGCGACGGCGGTGAAGCCAGCGCTAACGACGGACTCTACCTCAGGATGCTGGGCGTAGAAGTCAAACACGTTGGACGTCCCAAAGAGATGGCTGATGGCTGTTTGTCCGGAACGGACGCAGTAGAGTAACTCTCCCCAAGTCTGCCAAAAATTCTCGTTGCCGTGCATAAGGACCAGCGGCCGCATGCTGCCGGGCTCGTCTGCACACAGGCCGCGGCCTAGCGAGGTAAGCGCAAACTGATCCTGTTCGGGTTCGTGGACGATATCGAGGGCGGCAAGTGCACGGAGCAGACGACACAGGGATGGTGCATGCGTGCCGGTTTCATCGGCGAGTGCGGCGCTCGACTTGGCTCCGCTACTCAATAGGTCAGGAATATCCAGTTTGGTTGCGACGAAAATCACTTGCGCCACCTGGTAGCCGGTCACGAGACGCATCAGAGTTTGCGAGCGTTGCCTTCGATTGGCTTCCATCCGAACTCCTTTTGCTACTCTTCAGCGACTCAGAAGCAACCAAGCCTTGCCACCTAAACCATGCCGACCGGGTTCAGAAGGGCAGGGGCAACCCCCTCCACTACCGATTGTTCAGGATCAATGAAGAATGCCCACATAAGCGCTCCGGCCAGCAGGACACCGGCGGAAATAAAAAATGGTGTGACCCAGAACCCGCGCTGAACCAGAAATCCGAAAATGATGGGAGACAAGGAGGCCGCCAGGCTGCCCGCCATGTTCATCACGCCCGACACCGTGCCGCTGTATTCGCCACCCACATCCATGGGAACGGCCCAGGCCGGGCTGATGACGAGTTCCAGGAAGAACAGCGATGCCGTCAAGCACAGGATCGCCGTCCACGAGGAGTGGGTCAGCGCTGCCGGAATCAGGCAGATTCCCGAAGCCAGCATGGCAGGCGCTGCGACAATCCGGCGGGCGAACCTGAGCTTACCCGTCTTTTTGTATACCGCGTCCGTCAGAGTGCCCCCCACAATGTCTCCGATCATGCCGGCCAGGAGCGGAAGGGATGCCAGTGTACCCACGGCCTTCAGTGATAAGTGCCGATAGTCATGAAGGTAGGTCGGGAACCACGTCATATAAAAATACGTGCCATAGTAAAAACAGCAGTAACCAGAGGCGATGTACCACATGTTGGGTGAGCGAAAAATGATCCGCCACGGCGGGGCAAGCAGGCGATGGAGATCAACCGGCTTGATCGTGCCATCTGGGTTGCAGCCACGTATGTGAACGAGTTCAGAACGATTGATGCCCGGGTGCTGCTCGGGAAGGTTTCGGTAGAGCAGGTAGAAAGCCAACGACCATAGCAGCCCTGCCGCTCCGAAAATGTAGAAAATCCAGCGCCACCCAAAAGCAACCATGATGTTTACGGCGACGAAGGGCACGATTGCCACCGCCAGCCGGCTGAAACTGTGCGTGACGCCATGCACGATGCCGCGTTCTGCCTTGGGAAACCAGAGTTGCATTGCTCGCGTCGCGGTGGGGAAGGCGGCGGACTCCGCCAGTCCGAATACGAACCGGATGCCAATCAGCGAGGCCGCGCCGAAGGCAACAGCGGTCAACCCCGTCATGACGGACCAGAAGGGAACGATCATCAGCAGGATCAACCGCGGGCCAAATCGGTCGGCGAGTGAGCCCCCGGGAACCTGCCCGATCGCATAGGCCCACAAGAAGACGCTGAATACGATGCCCATCGCTGTCGGGCTGAGTCCAAAGTCTTTCTGCATGGCGGGCGCGGCGATCGAGATGCCGGTCCGGTCCATGTAGGTAATCATGTACATGAGGCTGATCAGCAGAAGAACCAGCCAGCGGACCTTGGTTGGTTTGGAAAATGCGGTTTCGCTGACGACGGTACGCTCCGAAACAGACGTGCTGTCGGTATCCGGCATTCTCTCAGGTGCGATCGGCTGCAACATCTTTGATCGAGTCGAGCCGTCGTCGCTCCAGCCGATCGGATGGAAGTTCCCCGGGAAGGTCAATCGGCCGGCCCTCCTCGGCCGACTTATCCGCGGCCTGGTATACCTGCATGACCATCCGCGCGTGTTCCGGCGTGACCAGTGGCTCCTTTCTGGTTGCCACGCACTCGAGAAAATGGAGGGTCTCTGCCTCCATGGGACCGGCATAGACATGTCCGACCTTTTCTCCGGGCATGGTTGAGATGGGAAACTCGATCCCCCGCTTCATTGTGTTGAGGCAGACGTCGCGATGCGTGTCAGCCACCATTATCGCGCCCTCGACGCCGATCATTTCAACCCAGGTCGATGAAAAATTCGGATACGCCGGCGGAAGCACCCAACTTGCGCCAATCGTAAACACACAACCATCATCCAAAGTCACCACGATCCAGGTGCAATCCGGGACGTGATGTGTCGGTTGCATGATCTTGCGCACTTCCTGGGCATAGACCCGGACGGGCCTTCTCGGCGCGAAACACCATAGAACAAAGTCAATGTCGTGCGTCGCCTCCATAGCGGCGGGTGTCAGTTTGATGCGCCCCCCAATCTTGTTCCCGAGGTTTCTCGTAATGTGCCGGCTGACCAACGCCGTCACCGGTTGCCCGATTGTCCCGTCGTCGATGGATCGCTTTACGTAGGCAAACTTGGGATTAAAGCGCTGCGAGTATCCGATCGTAAACAGCAAGCCTTTCGATCGCGCCAACGCGACCAATTCATCGGCTTCGGAAAGTTCGAGCGCGATCGGCTTCTCCAGAAAAACATGCTTGCCGGCCTGCAAGCTTTCTTTGGCCATCGGGAAATGGGTGGTTTCCGGAGTGGCTGAGATAATGACGGCCTCGATGCTCTCGGTGTTGAGTAGAGCGTGATAGTCCGTGGTCGCGGTCGCTGGCCTGGTCTTGGCTGCAACCTCGTTCAGTCGGTCTGGTTTGATTTCCGCCAGGTGCAAAGCGCTCACCCACGGGCTGACGGCGCAGGTTTCGGCACGTATGCCTCCGCACCACCCCGTCCCAATGATTCCGATGCTGACTTGCTTCATGAGTCCACCTGTTCTACCGAGTCACAAGCAAGACGCCGAACGAATTCGGTTTCATCGGCGGCTCTTCCTCGCCCTTGGGCGCGACGGGCTCGAATTCTGCAATCGGCAGAAAAATGTTGTGCGTCTTCAAGTCGATCGCCATGGTGCGCGCGTACTTCTTGGTGGGGACCGTTTCGAGGACGCTGTACTTGTCAGGCGAGTCTTCGTGAATCACCGTCAGGTCTCCCGATTCCCCGTTGGAACTGAAGACCAACTGCGTGTCGGGATCGAAACCGGCAGCATCCGGATCCTCACCAATCGCCGGAGTCGCCACCACTTTGCCGCTGTCCGCGTCGACGATCATCATTTTCTGGTTGCCGCAAACCGAGAAAAGGCGGCGGTTTTTCTGATCGAAAGCAAGTCCGGAGGGTTCTTTGCAACCGGTCAGCGGCCAGCGGTAGAGCACTGACAGCTTCTGGGCGTCGATCTCAAGGAGTTCAGACTTATCCTCGACATTTACATAGACGTGTCCTTTGTCATCCCCGGCCGCAAATTCAGGCTTGCCTCCGACCGCGATGGTTCCTGCCACCGTGCCATCGGCGGCGTTGATCGCAGTGGCGTTTGCAGAGCGGCCATTGAAAGCAAAAACGCGTTTCGAACCCGCATCGTAGTAGATGGCGTCGGGATTCTG
>CAZILJ010000099.1:0-5070 GCA_964539915.1 uncultured Acidobacteriaceae bacterium
ATCCGCCGGCAGGTTTCGATCACCGACATGATGGCGGTTACCTTCGGTCCCGCTTGCGGACTTCCGATATGGATCCAGTTCTTTCTGCCCAAAACGATCGGGCGCATCGAGTTCTCTGCCAGATTGGTGCTCAGTTCCAACTCCGGGTACTCACGCCGGCCGCACCCCGTTTAGCTGCTAAGGGACGGAAGCGGCGAAGGCGACACGGTCAACGCGGATATTTTTTGCGAGCCAGAGGTACCATCGTGCACGGCCGGTATCGAGTAATCTTGATAGGGCGACTGAATTCCGTTCGTCGCTACCCTGGACGATTCCTAATTCGCTCCGGGGGCACAACAGACAGGAGGGTTGACCCAATCATGCCCAAGAAACGTGCCGGTTCCGCTGCGGTTCCTCTCGATCGATGTTTTGTCAGGGAACTTGCGGGCGAAACTCCACCGACCTTCTCCGCCATGGAAAAGCTTTATGGATTGGCCACTCAATTGTATGGGCTGCGCCCCTGGCAACTGCTCGACGAAAGCCAGCTGACTCTGGTTCGCGACAGCGCCAGCGGCGAGCTCTGCTACTGCTCGATCATGGGCGCGCTCGGCGAGGTCTATGCCATGCACGCCTATATCGGCACACAGAGCCTGCGTCTGTTTCGCAAGATGGAGGCTGAAGAGATCACCGAAGCCGGCGAGTTCTTCGCTTCGCAGCACAGCGTGTACGTGGACTTCGTGCCCAGGGCGGAACTGGAGCGACAGGACCGCGAACTGCTAGCTGCCCTGGGCCATCCGCAGGGCAGAGGCTCGGCTTCACCCATCTTCCGCGCCATCCGGCCCGGCTATCACGCATGGTTCGTAACCGAAGAGGAGGCGATGACGCTGGCGGAATGCATCCGCGGTGTCATCGTAGTCTGCACCGCGGTTGCTGGCCACGAGAGCGCGAAGTTTTGGGATCAGGCCGATACCTATCCGATGGTCTCACCAGCGGAGGGGGCTGAGCCGCGATACCGGATTGATCTGGTCAAGTCGATCTTGCCGGCTGAGCCGCCCGTCTGTCCGGTACAGATGGAGGAAGAAGCTGTGCTCCAGTGGCGCCGCCAGGACTACGCCTTGCGCGGAGTGATGGAACTTGACCACATTCTCACCGGTATCCCGATTGGAAAGAAGAGCGAGCGCAAAGCCTGCGCCTCGATTGCTCTGGCCGTCGACGCCGAGAGTGGAATCGTCCACGCACCTGAACTGACAGACTCCAGCGTGACGGCCGGAGACGCGGTGGCCAAGGTCTTTCTCAAGGCGATTCAATCCAGCCGCGCTCTGCCCAAGGAAGTTCATGTGCGCAGCCAAAGATTGAGGGACTGCCTGGTTCCGGTCATGGAACACCTTGGCGTGACGATCCGCGTCAACAGTCGGCTTCCAGCCCTGGATGAGGCTCGTTCGCATTTGCTTCGTCAATTCAATGAGGGATTTGACGGCGGATAGAACGTCGCGTGCAGTAGCTTCCCGCCTTGAGCATCGTCTGGATGAGACCTCTGGAACAAATGCCCAGGTCGTCTGATGAGCAGCAAGCCGAGAATTCCGCGATGCACGGTGAGCCGGAAAGTGCCCGAAATAGCCAATAATGATGAGATTTCGCGCGGTCTCCGTGTGTCTCTAGCCCCGCTCGTTGACTTCGCCTTCGCTGCGTCCCTAAGATTGCACCCTGAGTTCGTTCGCAATGTTTAGCAGGAGGGCACTATGCGTCGAGAACTGGCGCTGAAGGTTGTATTGGTCTTAGTGGGCTTGATCTTTTCCGGTTTAGTTTATCCCTTGACAATGTTTTTCCGGCAGGAGCCTGCGTTGGCAATGATGCTTAGCGTTTACGTCACACTCGGCCTTTTCTTGCTGCTTGCGTCACGTAACCCGCCCGCGAACCGTAGCCTGATCGCTTTCACGGCATGGTCGAGCTTTGCTCACGCCGCCGTCATGGGGGTACAGGCGTATCGCAATCTGATCGCACGCGGGGAACTGATAGGAGTGGCTGCTCTGGTTGTCATCGGCTCAGCCCTGATCGTCCTGGCTCCGGCGAAGCAGCCAGTCGAGCAGGTATCGGCAACCGTCAGTGCATAGGCTGCGACTTTGGGGGAATGCCGACCCCGATCTCCCATCCCTAAGCAGGGGAAAGTCCGAGCACGCAAAGCGGCGATAGCTCGCTACGAGGTACCGGATGCGCCGCCCGGTTACGCCTGCGGCGGGGTCTCTATCCGGTTACTGGCTGCGAGACGGCGAAAGCAGACCTAGACAGCAACAGCGACGGCGAGCAAGGCGGTCACTGGCCACGCATGCCATTGAAATCCCGGAGTTGGTTGGACTTTGAACTCGTGCCCGCGTTCGAAGACCGGAGCGAACGGTGATGGGGCGATAAAGAACAAACAGAGGGGCAAGCAGACCACATAGTCTCGGATCACCGCCTTCGCGCCGTGTTTACAAGTACGCCAGCGATCAATTCATTGCTTGGCACTGTTCCGAGCCTCGGCTGGCCTTCAATCGCCCCGTCGTCGTTCACTATCGTATGTACCTGGAATCGCGGCACCTGGCCGCCACCACCATCAACCAACAGCTTGCAGCCGTGTGTCGCCTCGCTCACGAAGCCGCCGACGCGGGCTTGCTGAGTCCCGAGTTGGCCGCCGGGGATTAGCCGCGTCAAAGGAGTGAAGCAGTTCGCATTCCGATCCCGGCAATTGGTTGAGCGCAGAGCAGCAATACAGCGCCAAGCTGGCCGGCCTGTCATAACCACTTGCGTCACACCGCTCGAAACCCCTCGTCCTAGGGGCTAGCGTTCCACCCAAGGTCGTCGCCGAGCAGTTCGGCAAGTCAGTCCGGTGCTCAGACTCGATGTTTATTTACGCGTGCTGCTGCCTATGCAAGAGCGGCGGTGATGAAGTTGGAAGCGGTTCTGATGGGCCGTACTTTGTCAGGACAGTCAGTGTAACAATTGGCGTCCAGTTATAAACGGGCCGCCTCTCCGTGGCGCGACCGCAATCGACGACGTTGACATCGCCGCGAGACCATCGTAAAACTCGGTAGGTCGAGAGTTAAGCGTTTAAGCTGGATTTCCATGGCAACCCTTGCGCTCCAGGCGCGCGCAGCGTCATTTGAGCTGCGTCATGAATTCGAAATGGGAGATGGGTGACCGAGAGGTTTGACCCAATTCTTTGCCGAGAGACGGTGATGCCCAATCGCGACGTGATGGCGGATGATGTTGTGCCGGAGCAGGGCTTAGGAGACCGCTTTGCGGCCTTGTTTCAGAAAAAGCCGCGCATTTACCGGGCGCCGGGACGAGTCAACCTGATCGGGGAACACACGGATTACAATGACGGTTTTGTCATGCCGGCGGCAGTCGGGTTTTATACGTGGGTGGCTGCCGCTGCACGAATCGATCGCAAGCTTGTCATTCGGTCGGAGAATCTTCACGAGCAGGTCGAGGTTTCGCTCGACGAATTGCCCGCGAAGGGAAAACATCACTGGAGCGACTACGTCGTCGGTGTCGCGAAAATGCTGGACTCATCCGGCCGCCCGCTCTCTGGGGCCAATCTCCTCATTAACGGAAACGTACCTCAGGGAGCCGGGCTCAGTTCTTCAGCGTCACTGGAGGTTGCGGTTGCTTCCGCTCTGCTTGACGTGACAGGCAAGACGGCTGAGCCGAAGGAAGTCGCACTGCTGTGTCAGCGCGCCGAAAACGAATTTGTGGGAGCTCGATGTGGAATCATGGACCAATTCATCGCAAGTCATGGACGACGACGCATGGCTCTACTGCTGGATTGCCGATCCTTGGAATACCGTTTGCTGCCTCTTCCGGAAGAGGCGCGCTTGGTTATTTGCAACACGATGGTGCGCCACAGCTTGGCCGCCGGCGAATACAACAAACGACGGAGTGAATGCGAACAGGGCGTTCAGATACTTGCCCGGCATCTGCCAGGAGTGAGGGCCTTGCGCGACGTGATGCCAGCCGATTTCGAGGCACTTAGCCACGAACTGCTCGAGAAGGTGATGCGCCGCTGCCGGCACGTGATTGCTGAGAATGCCCGTGTCGTTGAAGCCGCGGACGTTCTGGAACGCGGAAACCTCGAAGAATTCGGAAACCTGATGAGCCAATCTCATCAGAGCCTTCGAGACGATTTTGAGGTAAGCTGTCCCGAATTGGATCGGATGGTGGAACTCGCCGAAAAGGTGGAAGGCGTGTATGGCGCCAGAATGACTGGCGGCGGGTTTGGAGGGTGCACGGTAAACCTGGTGCGCGCGGACTGCGTAGACACTTTCAAGACGGAAGTCAGCAAGGGATATGAGAGGGCGACAAGATCCATGCCCGAGATTTATGTTTGCTCGGCCGCCGACGGAGTAACGCAGGTGATCTAGAGGCAGCAGTTCGGGCCGAGATCGTCAAGGACGCTGACATTCGATGATTTACGGCCCGCGGACATCGCGAAGCGAAAGGGTGAGTTGATGAGGGCAGTTGCTTTTCTGTTGGTATCACTTCTATTGGTCGCCGTTCCCACGGCAAATTCCCTCGCGCAATCGAGCTACGACCTGCGGTCGCCCGACGGACGCATCGAAATCAGAATCCGCACTGCGACGCAGTTCCGCTACGACGTGGTGCTGAAAGGAAGGGCCGTGCTGGAGAATTCCACGATCTCTCTGGACGTGGAGCATCAGAAACTCGGCGTCCAGCCAAAGGTGATGGACGCCAAGCAGCGCACCAACGACCAGACGATCGAACCTGTGGTTCGGCAAAAGTTCGCGAAGATTCGCGATCACTACAACGAACTGCGGCTGAACATGGAGGGCGGATATGCGGTCGTGTTTCGTGCTTACAACGAAGGCGTGGCCTACCGCTTCGAAACATCTCTACCGCAGGCGCAGGTAAAGGTCTATGGTGAAGAATCCGCGTTTAATTTCCCTTCGAATTTCAATGTCTATTACCCACAAGAAGACAGCTTTTTCTCGCACAACGAACGCCAGTACCTTCCTCAGCACCTCAGTGAAATTTCCCCAGCGTTCCTGGCGACGCTGCCCGCGGTCGTGGACGTCGGAGATGGTGCCAAGGTCGCGA
>CAZILJ010000100.1:0-5665 GCA_964539915.1 uncultured Acidobacteriaceae bacterium
GGTGACCGGGCCGACCACCGTTTTCCCATTCTTCAAGGTGACGTGCAACGCCTCTTCGCTCTTGATCTCCTGAATAGCGTCAAACTTGATGGTGACATCTCCCGCCGCGTCGGTGTGCAGCAGCAGCGTCTTGCCGTCGGACTTGACGACCGTGCCAGAAAGGCGATCGCCATTCTTCAAAGCGACTTGATCGGCCAATAGAGTCGACGACAGTCCAAAAAATGCGAGCACAGTGAGCAACCCGAATTTGCGCAAAGCTTCCTACCTCCCAACTGGCAGACATTGGAGAATGAAAGATCAACCGGGGTTGCCTAGCACACAAATCGAGACAGGATGGCGCCTAAGAAATGGAGATGGTTACGGCGAACGGGCTTAGATCAGGACTTGTTTTCAGTTTTCTTCGTCGCATCCGTCGAGGCTTGCGCCGGGGGATTATCCTTCATGCCCTCTTTCAGGGCCCGAATCCCCTCGCCCAGACCCTTGCCAAGTTCTGGCAATTTCTTGGGCCCGAACACCAGCAAAGCAATAAAGAAAATCACTACCAGGTGCATCGGTTGAAATAGACCTTCAAGCATGGGAGCCTCCAAAGGGGCAAAACTATAATTCCCAATCATACGCTACTCGGACGCCTTGGGGAAGGTCAAGCGACTCGGCCGATGGCCTATGGCTAGTCAAGACCTCTCCCCTTCCTTTTATCCCCTGCCTGTCGCTCCCTCGGTGAACCGGGCTACGGGGAGTTGCAATTTCGATCGCACCAAGGCGCAACCCTGCGGGCATGGCCGGTTACCTCGGTGATCTTACCCATGGGTTGCCCGGCGGGCTATGTTTTCGAAGGGGTTTCTGGAGGGGCATTGTGGGCACCATTCCCTTCCAAGCCAACCACCAGTAAGCCAATTCATAGCGTTGGGGAGTCCGGTGAGAGTTAAGTCTGTCCTGTTACTTCTGCTGCTCAGCCTGACCGCTGCTGTCCGGTTCGCCCACCCTCAATCCAGCAATATCCAAGTTACGGAGCGTCAACCAGTAGACATCACGCAGCTCGTTGCCTGGCTGACCGGTGGAGTTTCCAGCAGCCGGCTGGCCCACCTGGTGAAGGAGTGCGGCCTTGCCACTTTGCCTACCCATAAGGAACTCCGCCAACTCGCGGCTGTGGGAGCGGGCAAAGATTTGATGACAGTCGTCCGCTCGGGAAATGTCCAGTCCGCCAGGATCGCGGCTCCTATTCCCGCAGGACTACTGGCCGCGGTTGCCGAAACCCGCCAACAGCACTTCAAGGAAGCCGAAGCCGGCCTCCGGGAGGCCTTGGGCGCGGACGCGCAGAACTCCGCTCTGCATTTCGCTCTCGGGATCCTCTACCGCCAGCAAGAGCAATGGGACGAGGCTTTTGATGAACTCTCGCAGGCTACGCGGCTCCGGCCGGACCTGGCAGAGAACCATAGCGCCTTAGCCTACCTTTTCTATCGCCTGGACGACGGCCCGAACGCGATCGCCGAGGCGCGCACGGCGCTCAGCATCGATCCTCAAAACGCGGAGGCTTACCAATATCTCGGTCTGGGACTCTACTCAAATGGTCAGTACGAAGCTGCGTTCCACGCCTACGCCGAGGCGCTGGCGCGCGATCCAGCCAACCCCGACACCTACTACGACCTGGGAATTGCATTGCACGCTGACGGGAAGCCGACCCCTGCCATCGCGGCCTATGAGCATGCCATCCGGCTTCGGCCAGCGTTTTGGGAAGCTCATTCCAACCTGGGACTGGTCCTGCACGAAAACGGAGACCTGGCTCAAGCCGTGGCCCAATATCGCGAGGCCAGACGAATCGCTCCGGGCGAAGCGACGATCCAAAACAATCTGGGAAACACCTATTGCGATCAGGGAAACTACGACCTGGCAATCCAGGAATTGCGAGCGCTGTACAGGCAGCATCCGGAGTGGCAGCAAGGCCACGCTTGTCTGGCCAGCGCGTACGTGGCAAAGAAGAATTACGGCGCCGCGGTCGATGAGTTGCGACTGGCGCTGCTGCAGAACCCGACCGGTCCCAATGAGCACCGCATTCTTGGGCAGGTCCTGCTGCTCAATAACAAACCCGAGGAGGCATTGCGGGAGTTACGCCTTGCTGTCTCTCTCAACCCCGACTCTGACATGGCTCATCATTTGCTCGGGACAGTGCTGTTTCAGCAGCAACAACTGAACGCAGCCGAGAAAGAATTTCGCGAGGCGCTTCGCTTGAATGCTTCCGCGGACAACCACTACGCGCTCGCCGCATGCTTGATGAGCCTGTACCGCAACGAGGAAGCTTTGTCGGAGTTGGAATTGGCTTCGCGCCTTGATCCTGAACGCCCGTTGTACCGCGCTCGCCGCGAAGAACTGATCAAGGTGATGAAGGAGACAAATCTACGCTAAGACCGCCGACCTGCGTTTCACGTTCAGCGCGCCGGTTGACCGGTTGGCCAGTACCCGTTCTGTACCACAGTGCGTAGGAGAACGTGGCGGTAGTACCTAAACTAGAGACGAGGCCGAACCCATCGCGCCGCGGAACAGATCGACAAGGGGAAGACCGAATGGCGACGAATACGCAGTCTCAGCAGGCAACAGCCACTTCCGCCGTGCAGGCGGCTATGGCGCGGGAAACGAGCGCCCACCGTGCGGAGGCCTCATCCGTTGGGCTTGTCGATTCTCCTCGGAAATCAGCGGGATACGGCCTACCGTGCTCGAAATGCCACCTGTATTTTCCTGCCGATCTGGATGTCTGCCCGACCTGCAAAAACAATGAGCGTGTTTCTCCGGTGGTGCCCAAGATTCCGATTCATGCGGCTCCAGTTGCGCTTGACTCCGTTCCCGATACTTCGATCGTCGAACAGGAACGCGAACAATTCCTGAGACAATTCAAGTCGCAGCTTCTGGAGGCACACGCCGAGGTGGTGGACGCTCCCGAGACGGTCTGCAAGTTCGGAGAACACCATTCCGGGGAAACAGCCCGCGCTGAAATCTGCCAGCCTTGCTATGAGCAGCTGCAAGAGCGCGTAGACGTTCTGGAAGCGACTCTGCACCTTGAACTGAAAGAAGCCGCGCAGATCATCTACGACGCGGTCTGGGCCGATCCATCGGACCCCAGCAAAACTTATCAAAATGCCGCCAGCGCCCTGCTGACGGAACTGCGCAAACGGGCGGGGATGACTACGGTGTTGGGACCGTTCCAACCAATGTCGCACTAAGAGTTCACGTCTTAGTCGAGGGCCTCAGGCTGCCGTTTCGGAGGGTCTTCAAATACCGGATTCCCGCGAGACCCAGACCCGTTTTTTCGATTATCGTAGCCTACTCGAGCTTAATGGCTACCCACTTTTTTCCGCCATAGAGCTTGTAGCCGTCACCATCCTCAACCAGTTTCAGTGGGACTGCATGCGGCAGCGCCTGGGCTGTTTGCCAGGAGACGTTGAGTACGTCGTTGTTGGCCACGTCCATCACGATAAATTTGCCGTCCGCGGAGAATCCGAAACCATATTGCCCCGGCTTCAACTCTGATCCGCCTATGTTGAGCTTCGCTTCGGTGATGAACATGCCCTGATACTTCTGTTGGATCGCCGTCGAATAACCCGAGGCGTCGACGAGAGCAGCCAGCATCATCTTGCCGTCCGCCAACTGAAAGCCAATGGCGTTGCGCACCTCAACGGGTGCTTTCTGGCCGCGGAAGAAATATTCGACCGGGGTGGCTTTTTTCAGCTCGTCGCTGCTGAGTATGTGTTTCGATGTCTGTTGCGCCACCGCCGACGCCAGCGTGAGGGCGAGAGCGCCCAGAATCGCCAGATGATTCTTCTTCATGACAGTTCGTCCTCGAGTGTGAGAGTGAAAGAATGCTGCCGGAACTCTAACGGTTCCCAGTGTCGGGCGCAAATCCGCCATTTTCGCTTTGCCCGCAAGATTCGGATAGTCCACTGGACAGCTTCGCCGTAGGCTTTTCTTACTATGACGACCAATGCCATACTCACAGCGGAAAGCCTGGAGCCAATGCCCGAAGGTCAACCTAAACCGCCAACCCAGTCGGCGTCAAAGTCCGCCTCAACTCAGTCTGCCGCAGTCGACGAAGGGCGCTGGAATGCCGTGATGGCCCGCGATGCCGCGCGGGACGGGGAATTCGTTTTCGCCGTCTCGAGCACGGGAGTGTATTGCCGGCCGTCCTGCCCGGCGCGCCGGCCACGCAGGGGAAATGTCCAATTCTTTTCCGGGCCAGAACAGGCCGAGCGAGGAGGATATCGGGCCTGCCTGCGCTGCAAACCTAAATCGTTCAGCGGAAACGCCGAGTCCAACGGAGCGAAGGCGATTTGCCGCTTTATCGAGCAGCATTTGGACGAACCGTTGACTCTGGAGCGTCTTGGCAAAGAATTCCGTCAGAGCCCGTTTCATCTGCAGCGTCGGTTCAAGGCCGTGCTTGGGATCACGCCACGAGAGTACGCCGACTCTTGTCGCATGCGGATGCTGAAGAGGAATTTGCAGGCAGGCGATTCGGTGACGCGTGCGATGTACGACGCCGGATACGGTTCCAGCAGCCGGCTCTACGAACGCACGGCCTCACAGCTGGGCATGACGCCCGACAAGTATCGCCGCGGCGCCATTGCCGCCGCCATTCGTTATACCTGCGCCGATTCGCCACTGGGGCGAATGCTCATCGCCGCCACCGAACGCGGCATTTGCGCCATCCAGTTTGCCCGCTCCGACGGCGAGCTGATCGAGGGTCTGAAGCGCGAATTTCCATTTGCCACCCGCAAGTCGGATCAAGCCGGATTGCAGTCGTGGGTGGACTCACTGCTCAAACATATGCGCGGCAAGGCTCTGGATTCTTCGCTCCCGCTCGACATTCGGGCCACCGCATTTCAGCGCAGGGTGTGGACGTACCTGCAATCCATTCCCTTCGGGGCGACGCGATCCTATAGCCAGGTTGCCCAGGCAATTGGCCAGCCTAGCGCCTGTCGCGCCGTTGCCCGATCCTGCGCCACAAACCCGGTCGCAGTCGCGATTCCATGCCACCGCGTGGTGCGCGAGGATGGCAGCATGGGAGGCTATCGATGGGGCATCGAGCGCAAGAAGGCTCTGCTGGAGATGGAGCGGCAGGATTCGTAAAAGGGGGCTGGCCGCCTTGGTTTAGCGCGCCGCCACAGTTTCGTGTACCTGAATGGACCAGGACGTCCGATCGTAATTGCCTTATCTCGTTTCGTGTTTGACTCCTCTGCTGACTGGCAGTCAAATAGGGTGTCTGCAGGAAGGCTGTTTTGACCTGCTCGCGAAGGCGAGAGCATGCGAAGCGATGAGACGACTCTGAAAGCGATCCTGTTATCGAGCGCTTTGCTGATGTGTGCGTGTGGAGGCGGGAGCGGAATGAACGGTGGTGCCGGACGGGGCGTGGGGAATCCGCCGGCGACGCCGACCATCTCGACGGCAGCCGCGCAGAATGGCGCGGTGATAGCAAGTATCGCCTCCACGACTCCGGGCGCGGTTATTTTTTACACCGTCGACGGCAGCACTCCTACTCCGTCTTCGCAGCAGTACCAGGCGCCATTTCTAGTGGCGTCGAGCCTCACCGTCAATGCGATAGCCATTGCCGGCAACTCCAGTGCGCTTACCGTCAGTGCGGTTACGAGCCAGGCGTTCTCACCGAACATTCCGTCGGGCACGC
>CAZILJ010000101.1:0-4288 GCA_964539915.1 uncultured Acidobacteriaceae bacterium
AGAATGTTTGCCATTTAAAAACTGCTCTCAGCTATTGGCTCTTAGCCTTTAGCTCATCCAAAGTGTTTCCGAATCGCGCCACTTCAGCGCGCGGGTTCAAGCCCAAGCCATAGGCCGAGAGCCAAGAGCTACTTCGCTACCGCTTCCCGCTGCGAAACAAACTGCTGCTTCGCCTCTTTGATCATGTTCTGCAACTGGGTCTTCAGCGCGTCGTCGAGAATCTTCTTTTCCATAATCGCGCGCAGAAGGCCAGGATTGGTCGAATCTACGTATTTATAAAGTTCCGCCTCGAACTCTCGCACCTGCGCTACCGGCAGGTCGTCGAGGAATCCGCTCGTGCCCGCCATGATGATCAAAATCTGCTTGGAAAACGGCAGCGGCGAAAACTGATTCTGCTTCAGCAACTCGACGAGCCGCTGTCCGCGATTCAGCTGCGCCTGCGTGGCCTTGTCAAGATCGCTGCCGAAGGCGGCGAAGGCTGCCAGTTCGCGGTATTGTGCCAGCTCCAGCTTCAACGTTCCCGCGACCTGTCGCATGGCTTTGATCTGCGCGCTGCCACCGACGCGGCTGACCGACAGACCCACATTGACTGCCGGGCGCACGCCCTGGTTGAACAAGTCGGTCTCCAGATAGATCTGGCCATCGGTAATCGAAATCACGTTGGTCGGAATGTAGGCCGAAACGTCGCCTGCCTGCGTTTCAATGATCGGGAGCGCGGTCAACGATCCGCCGCCCATCTTGTCGCTCAGTTTCGAGGAACGCTCGAGGAGCCGGGAGTGGAGATAAAAAACGTCTCCAGGATAGGCCTCGCGTCCCGGTGGACGGCGAAGCAGCAGCGAAATCTCACGATACGACGCAGCATGCTTCGAGAGATCGTCATAAATCACCAGCGCATGCCGCTTGGTGTCGCGGAAGTACTCGCCCATCGCGCACGCCGCGTAGGGCGAGATGTATTGCATGGGCGCCGGTTCTGACGCGGATGCCGCCACGACAATCGTGTACTCCATCGCCCCGGCGTCTTCGAGGATCTTCACGACCTGCGCAATCGAAGAACGCTTCTGTCCAATCGCGTTGTAGATGCAGATTAGATCATTGCCCTTGCTGTTGATAATGGTGTCGAGCGCGACGGCAGTCTTGCCGGTCTGGCGGTCGCCGATGATCAGTTCGCGCTGGCCGCGGCCGACCGGAATCATGCTATCGATGGCTTTCAACCCAGTCGCCATCGGCTCCCGCACCGGTTGACGGTCGATCACGCCCGGGGCAATGCGCTCGATTGCAATGAACTGATCGGTAGCGATCGGTCCCTTGTCGTCGATGGGCTCGCCGAGCGAGTTCACCACGCGCCCGACCATCGCCTCGCCCACGGGCACGCTCATGATGCGCCCGGTGCGCTTCACCTCGTCGCCTTCCTTGAGCTCGGTATATTCGCCGAGAATCACGACGCCTACCTGGTCTTCTTCCAGGTTCATGGCGATGCCGGCCACGCCATGCGGAAAGGCGAGCAACTCGCCGGCCATGACCTTGTCGAGCCCGTACACGCGCGCGATGCCGTCGCCCAACGTAATGATGGTTCCGGTCTCGTCCACGGAGATATGCGTTTCGTAGTTCTCGATCTGCGCGCGGATCAGTTTCGTGATTTCGTCTGCCTTGATTTGTGCCATAGAATCAGCTCTTCGCCTTTAGCTCTCAGCTCTCAGCTTGTCGATGCCTGCTCTGCTGCCTCGCTTCATGACGCTCTTCGCTGGCCTCGTTTTCACAGCGAACTCCAGTCTTTGGGGTTCGAGCTAAAAGCCAATAGCTAAGAGCTAATCGCTTCTCTTATCTTTTCTAACTGCCCTTTCACCGAACCGTCGTAAATCGTGCTGCCCACGCGGACGATCGCTCCGCCCAGCAGGGACGCATCCAGGCCATAACGGGCCCGAACTTTTTTGCCTGTTGTTTTTTCAATCTGCGATTCCAGTACCCGCTTCTCCGCCTCGCCTAGTTCGCGCGCGCTTGAGATTTGCGCCTCGGCAAAACCGAGACGCGCATCGAGTTCCTTTTCCAGGTGCTCGATAATCCTCGACAGGAACTGTACGCGCCGGTGGTCGATCAGCACCGCAACCAGGTTGCGCACCTGCCGGTCGATGCCTTCACGCTGCACAATCGCATCCAGCAGCTGGCGCTTCTGTTCCGCCGGCACCGCTGGATTCTGCCAAACCCGCCTCAGATCTTCGCTTTCGGCCAGCAGGCTTGCGATCTCGCGCAATTCACCCACGGCTCGACTTGCATCGAGGTGGACGTGAAAAACTACGTCCGCGAAGGCTCGCGCATACGTGCTGGCGACCGAAGCCACTGTCTAGTTTCTGTCCTTTCCCGAATCCTCGGTTGGGCCCAACTGCCCGGAGAAATAGCGCACGAGAGCCTGATCGGTAGCGGGATCTACGTGAATTTGCTTTCGCGCCAGTCCTACCGCGAGATCGGCCGCGTACGCAGTCAGCTGACGCCGCGCGGCCTTGGCAGCGGCCGCAATTTCCTGCTCGGCCGAGGCCACAATCTTGCGCGCATCTTCTTCGGCCGAGGCCTGAATGCGGGCTTCTTCGTCGGCGCCTTCCTTCTCGGCGGAATCGCGCATCATGCCGATTTCAACATCCAACTTCATCAGGCGCGACTCGATCTCGGCCAGCCGGCGCCGCGCTTGCTCGCTTGCCTTCTGCGCCTCCTGCATCGCTTTCTGGATCGCAGCACTGCGGTCGCGGAACATTCCAGGCAAGTATTTGAACCCGGCCCACACAATGAGGCCGGCAATGACTACGAAGTTCAAGGCCATGCTCAGCCAGTAGGATTGCTGCAGATTCAATCCAGTGAGCCGGCCGATCATCCGCACCGAGGCCGATTCCTTGAACTCGGCCCATTCGTCTTTTCCTTCGCCCGCGGCTTCATTGCTTTCATGCGCAAGTTGCCTGCCGGGTCCGTAAGAATGCTGCTCCGAATCCTCGTTGGCTGGCTTCTTCTGTTTGGGGGCAGCCGATTGCTCTTGCGCCGGATGAGGAGGGTGATCTTGCGCGCGGACCGACGTCAGGCTGCCCGCAGTCACCATCAGCACCGCGAGGATGCAGACGCGAAGGATTCGGCTAGCCGAGGTCATGCTGGTTGGATCCATCAGCGCCCCGCTCCCGCCGGCGCGAGGACACGGCGAACGATTTCCTGCGCCAGCGCACCCGCGGCGGCCGGCAAAGCCTTCTCCGCCTCAGCTCGATCAGTCTCGATATCTTGCTTTGCGGCCTGGACTTGCGCTTGAGCTTTGCGGCGGGCCTCGTTCAGGGCGTTGGTTCGAGCCTGCAACACGACCTGGCGCCGTGCCTCCTGCGCGCGGAATACCGCAGCCCGCGCCTCCCGCAATTTCCGTTCGTACTCAGTCGTGCGCGCCTCAGCCGCCGCGATGTCGGCGCGCGATTTGTCCACCGCACCTTCAGTTTTGTCACGCCGCTCCGCAAGCACCCTTTGCAATGGCTTGTGCACCACTGCGGTGTAGAGCGCATAGAGCACCGCCAGCAGAATTACCGTGGGCACCGATCCGAGCAGTAATTCGCCTAGTTGTTGAAGCGTCTGATCCATGGAGTGCTGAAATAGACCGGAAAATGAGGGCTATGAAAACTGTTAAGTCTAACGTCCGACGCAGTTTATGTCAACGCGAACAAGGCTAGCATTATGTATTCCAGAGGTCAGATTTCCCGAAAAAGCATGGGCATGGTTAAATTAGTCTATCTCTTTGACAATAAATGGCTTATGTCTTAGTTGCAGGTTCGCTACCGAGCGTCGCAAAATTATGCACACATAGTCCTTGACTTCAAGGAAAAGAAGAATAGCATTGAACTATCACCTCCGATCCAATTCAGGATCGAATGGGCCGATAGCCAAGGAATGTCACCGCTTCTTGGTTGTCGGCCCCTTTAATTTTGCCTTGTCGCCCGGCTCGTAAAATCGGAATTCATTTGTCGGGCGTTCTCCCAAATCAGACCTTCGTAATCTCCCGAGAGGCGCCGCCCTCATGTTTCCATCGGATACATCGGTCCAAAGAGGCTTCACGCTGACGGGATAGGAGCTGAATCGCAGGTTAGCCCTTTTGTTCTGCCTGATCGCCCTCGTGCTGGGCTGGTTGTCTATTCGAGATCGTCACCGTCGTCGCCGGTCATGGCTTCGTCGCCGGCCACCATGTCGGCGTCCCTTACTCCCCAAATTGAAGGCAGCAAGATCTAGTTCGTCCCGATCGGAGACTTCCCCACCGAGCAACTTCAGCCGCTGGTTC
>CAZILJ010000102.1:0-2673 GCA_964539915.1 uncultured Acidobacteriaceae bacterium
GGCGACCACGTCATCACCTCGAGCATCGAACATCACGCCGTGTTGCTATCCTGTCGGCATTTGGAAGAGATTGGCGCCGAAGTGACAGTACTGCCGGTGGATGGCCGCAGCGTGATCGATCCGTCCGATGTCGGTCGCGCCCTGCGCCCGAACACCAAGCTCATCTCGGTTATGATGGCGAACAACGAGACTGGAGTTTTGCAGCCGGTTGAAAAGATAGGCGCCATCGCGGCGGAAGCGGGTGTCTACTTTCACACCGACGCGGTGCAGGCATTCGGCAAAGTTGCGATTGATGTGAAGCGAATCGGTTGCCAAGCCCTCTCGATTTCCGGCCACAAGATTCATGCGCCGCAGGGTGTCGGAGCGCTCTACGTTCAGAAGGGAACTAAGATCCACCCTCTGTTTTATGGAGGTAGGCACGAGCGCTCGCTGCGGGCTGGCACCGAGAACGTAGCGGGAATTGTGGGCTTGGGCAAAGCCGCGCAACTGGCGAAGCAAGGACTGGACCGCGGCGACGACAAGAAGATGGCTGCGATGCGGGACCGCTTGCAGCAGGGAATTCTCTCCCAGGTCGAGGAAGCCGGCGTGAACGGCAGTGGCGCGATGCGCGTGCCCAACACTGCGAACATTCACTTCGACCACATCGACGGCGAAGCTTTGGTGATTGCCCTCGATCTGAAGGGTTTGGCAGTCTCAACCGGTGCCGCCTGTTCTTCGGGTGCGCTTGAGCCATCGCACGTGTTGCTGGCCATGGGCCTACGCCGGGATCAGGCTCGGGCAAGCATCCGGTTCAGCCTGGGCAGGCAAACGGCAAACGAAGACATCGATTTTGCCCTCGCCCTGGTTGCCGAAACCGTGGCCCGTCTGCGGGAGCTATCGCCGGTGTATCGGAAAACAGCTCTTAGTTTTTAGCGGTTTGCTTTAAGACTCGAACGAACAGATCTAAAGATCTACAGATCTAAAGATCTAAAGATACGCGCAATATAAATTGACCGCGAGATAACCCAAGCAGATGACGCCGAGATTTAAAAGAATATTGGAAGCTGGAGTCTGGTTTGCCGCCGGCTTCGTCACGCACATGGTGCTTTTGTACCTGCATCATCACCCATAGGCTAGGAAGTGCTTGAGCATAGGGTTGAACCAAAACTAGCGGCTAGGAGCTAAAAGCTGAATACCGAAACGATCGCCGTTGCCATGTCGGGCGGTGTGGACTCTTCCACCGTTGCGGCTATGCTGCGCGCCGACGGACGCAATGTCATCGGCTTGACCATGCAGCTCTGGAACCAGCGCCGTCTTGCGGGACGAGAGGGCATGCCCGAGTCCGTGCAGGGACGCTGCTGTTCGCTCGACGACGTTTACGACGCCCGCCGCGTCGCCCAGCAAATCGGCATTTCCTACTACGTGGTCAATCACGAGGATCGTTTTGAGCGCGATGTGATTCGCCCATTTGTTGAGGAATATGTTTCCGGACGCACACCCATCCCTTGCAGCCTGTGCAACAATCACTTGAAGTTTGACCAGCTTCTCATTGTGGCCCGGCAGATTGGGGCCGACCGCGTAGCCACCGGGCATTACGCTCGCGTGGTCTTCGACGAAACGCGAGGCCGCTGGCTGCTCAAGCGTCCTGCCGATCGAAGCAAGGACCAGACCTATTTCCTATTCGGCCTGACGCAAGAGCAGCTCAGCCGCACGATCTTCCCCCTCGGCGAGATGACCAAGCCAGAAGTCCGCGAACTTGCGCGTCAGCACGGGTTGGCGCTCGCGGAGAAGCCTGACTCGCAGGAAATTTGCTTCGTGCCGGGTGGCGATTACAAGCGCTTCATCGATGCCTACCTCGCCGAGCAGGGCGAAGCATTGCCAGACACTGCTGGCGACCTTGTCACCACGAACGGCGAAGTCATCGGCGAGCACGGCGGCGTCCACAATTTCACGGTGGGCCAGCGTAAGGGACTCGGCGTGGCTACGGGATCGCCGCTCTACGTGATTCAGATCAGCGGCGCGAACAAGCAAGTCATGGTCGGCGGGGAAGATCATCTTTACTCGTGTACCCTGCGCGCCCGCCGCGTGAACCTGATCTCGGTCGATGGCCTTCGAGAGCCGATGCGGGTAACGGTGAAGATTCGTCATCGCCACGAGCCCGCGCCAGCCCTGATCGAGAAAACCGGAGACGACGAAATCCTCGTCACCTTCGACGAGCCCCAGCGGGCCATTACCCCCGGCCAGGCCGCAGTGTTCTACGATGGCAATATCGTGGTCGGTGGCGCCTGGATTCGATAGGCGGTGCACCGCACGGCACAAACAGCTAGTCGCCTTGGCTTTCCGATCTAACAACGTCCATCAGGTTAGATTTACCTGCCCGTTGCCGCTGAATTTCCTTCCAGCACTGCTTTGCCATCGCTCCAAGCTAGTGCTCAAAGACTTTATTACCATAGCGTCGCACCAGAAGCGAAAATCTGCAGGGTTTCAAAAAAACCAAGCCGACCAGATCTCTTGTCCCATGGTCTCCTTCTGCCAAAGAGCTTCTCTCAGCTTCTCTAACGACAGGAAAGCACGCTGTATCTCCTCGTATTGTTCTTTACTCCTATAAGTCCTATCCGACGAAATGCACAAACTCCGCCATGTCGTTGCAGGAACCGGCGGATTCACCTCCCCAATCAGCAAGACGCCTCGACC
>CAZILJ010000103.1:0-2583 GCA_964539915.1 uncultured Acidobacteriaceae bacterium
AGCGGCACCCCGAGCATAGAGCGTTGTCGTCCAAGGCGCGCAGCTTCATGCATCGCATATTCGGGGTCTGCTAAGCAGTCCACTATATGGATCGCACTGCGTTCGAGCGCTGTTCGGCCAACGAGCGATCCTCTGTCAACATGGATCGGGTGTTCCGAGTGGTACTTCGCCCACTCCGCTGCGGCATTGTTCCAGGCTGCGGCGTGGTAGTTGCCGTCCTGTAGCCTGAACAAGGCTGCGTATTCCGACGCACACAATTCACCCGCCGTCCTCACAATGGTGTCAAGAACAGGCTGGATATCAGTGGAAGAAGTTGAAATGACGCGGAGTACGTTCGCGGTCGCGGTTTGCTGCTCCAACGACTCGGTTAGTTCAGTGGTGCGCTGACGCAGTTCGTTCAGAAGCCGCCCGTTCTCGATGGCGATGACTGCCTGGGCGGCAAAGTTTTTGACTAATTCGATCTGCTTCTCGGTAAAGGGACGAACTTCCTGGCGGAATATGAGGATGCCTCCGAGCAATTCGCCGTCTTTGAGCATGGGAACGCCCAGCAAAGTACGGGCACCGGCTTCGTGCACTAAAAACGGCCCCTCGAACCCAGTCGGAGTTTCAAGAAAACCAGACTCCGCGAGGGCGTCGGCGAGATGGACTGCCTCTCTTGTTCGGGACAGACGCCCAAGCACAGTATTAGGAGCCATGCGCAGAAGGCTGCCCTCTAGCTTCTCCTTCACCGGTGGTTGCACGCCCTGAACGGCGGTCACGCGAAACTGGTCCTGTTCGCATAAATTCAAACTGCCAAACTCGGCACCGCAAATGCGGATGGCTTTCTCCAGGATGGCCGCAAATACCGGCTCAAGATCGCCTGGAGAGCTGCTGATGACCTGGAGAACCTCTGAGGTCGCAGTCTGCTGCTCCAGCGCTTCGTCTCGCTCGCGTGTGAGCCGTGTCAGTTCGTCAGTGGAGAATGGACTGGGACGGGGCCTGGAGACGTTGCGGCCCTTTGGCTTCAACCCCTTGCCGGGGCGCGCTTTCGCTAGTTTGCTGGCTGCTTTGGAGCGCTTCTTCATGCCTTCGCCCCTCGCTCAGGATCAAGCATGGTAGCGGGTGGGGAGGGCACCGGCCATGGGGACCGACTGCGGCACGAGCGCCAGGACCGCAGCCGTTGCCAGCGCGGGCGGTCTAGCCCAGAAACGGGCTCTGGATTCGCCCGAGCGAAGGGAGGCCGTTTGGGCCTACCCGATTGCGAAGACTCACCAGCGACTCTCAGGAGCCGTTTGCGGGGCACTTGGGACCAAGGCTTGGTTGCGCCATCGGCGACCGCACCGGTATCGGACGGGGCAAGCAGGGGATCGAGAACTGCGAGCAACGTGTCGTCGGGCGTAGAGCCTATAACCGGCAGCGGCGGCGCTGCACCTCGGCAGAGAAGCACCGCCTTGCATCCTCTCTAGGGGGCGCAAGGGACCAGCGCCGTGCCGCTGGTGAGTCAAAATGGGTGGGCCGCTAGATCGCGCACGGGATGAACACCGGGAAGCGTCCTGGGCTCCGTCCTGTGGCGACTGCCAGCGGGTCAGGGTTGTTGTCTGAGAAGCCTGCGCCAACCACAGTGCGGTTATGTGCGGGAGGGCTCAGAAGGTAGGTTTTTCGGTGACTCTGCCTTGCTTCTGCCGGTCGCCTTGCGATTGGGGGGCGCTTTGCCTCTGATGGCTTCGGCGCGGCGAGTGCCCTGCGTAGCGTGTCTTCGAAGGAATTGGCGGATTGTGCTGGCGGCGTCCTTTAATTGTTGTCGACGAAAGCCCTTAGGTACCTGACCCTTGTCAACGCACGCCAGCATCCGCCTCAATAAGTCGTCATCGTGCTCGTCGCGATAGGGCTGGGTGTCGAGGTCACGGGGTACCTTGCTAAGGCGTTCATCGCCGATGCGTTTGACAAATTTCTGCATGAACCGGTCGTAGTCACGCCATTCGAGGCCAGCAGCGCGCACAGCTGCCTCTTCGGCACGCGTCGCAATCTGGTGTGCATGCAGATAATGCAGCCCGAGCTGATCGATCAGTGTCTTCTCGACCTCCTCGTGCAGGACAAGAAAACGGTCGGTGTTGATCGTGCGGCCTTTGAATTTGAACGATGCTGGCATGTGGCGATCGATATAGATCGTCTTGCCGTCGAGGCTATAGCCTGCAAGATAAGGAACGTCGTGCTTGCGATCAAACTTCTTCACTCGGCGGCAGATAGCATCCAGCGCGCGGTCCATCATCAGGTTCGAGGCGTACCACTCTGGCAGTTTAAGCTTTTGGTGCGGGGCGGTGGGATGACGTAGGTCCAGAGGCATGGCGTAATTTCACGTCTTGTTTCGATTGAGGGGTGATGCCGAGAGGAGCGGTCGGTGCATGCTGCATTTGAGCATGCGAGAAGACGCGGCAGCAATATAACGACCGTAAAAAGGGTCGGCCCAAAGCCTATGGACCGCGTTCAAAAATGACGCTCAGATTATTGGCGGGCATAGGTACGGTTTCTCTCAGGGAAAAAGCGTGACGCTGCGCCAAAGCCGTGACCTCGGCGAGGTCTCGTACGCCCCATTGAGCGCTCTGC
>CAZILJ010000104.1:0-3108 GCA_964539915.1 uncultured Acidobacteriaceae bacterium
GCTTGCCGATGTGATTTACGAATTCGGAGAGGAAAGGAGGTCGCGGAGAATCGCCAGAGCCATTTGCCGGTCGCGGCCGATACGATCTACCGCACATCTTGCGGATGTCATATCAGCCGCGGCCCGGCCAATGAATCAGGCTGAGCGAAGAATTCATCCCGCGACTAGGACTTTTCAGGCTCTTCGAATCTTCGTAAACCGCGAACTGGACGACCTGCGGGCTCTGCTCGAAGCGGTGCCGCGGATTCTGAAGCCAGGTGGGAGAGTCGTGGTGATCAGTTTTCACTCGTTGGAGGATCGCATCGTAAAGGATGCCTTCCGCGAGGGCGCGATAAAGGACAAGCACTTTCGAGTTCTAACCAAGAAGCCGGTAACGGCAACTGAACTAGAGAGCGATCGCAATCCGCGGGCACGCAGCGCGAAATTGCGAGCAGCGGAAAGAGTTTAGCAATGGTTTGAAAAAGTTCGGCTCCGGAAAACCTGCCGGAGTTCCCGGCACAGCTGTTACGGGGTGCCGGGCCAAAGATTCAGGTTCGACCGAGCGGACAGAGATCCGCCGGCAAGAAAGAAAAGCTGAAAGCTGCTGTACCGGGTTCCGTGGTAGGAATCCAATTTGAGGTAGCGGAATGCACACAGGCACATTGATCAGTGATCTGATGGCAACGGTAGAGCGAGTCCGACAGGAGTCGCAACAGCAGGAGATCGTCGTCGAACAAGAGCTGCATGCGATTTTCGCCATGCAGCTTCCATTGATGCAGGGTGACCAGGTTCTCATGGGGGCGGCATAACATGGCAGCAGCAGCGGCGACAATTCGCGGTGCGGTTCCGGACACAGGGCGTCGGTCGATTTGGACAGGTACACCCGAGATCTACTTCTCCAAGGCGATCGACAACTCGCGTCTGGTCAAGGTGGAAGATCCGCGGCGAAACCGCGAGATGAAACAGTTTGGCACCGCGCTGGCTTGCCTGTTCTTGCTGGTCTTTACTTATGCCTGGCAGCACTTCAAGGCGATCGAGTACGGCTACCAAATCGAATCGGCCAAGCGGGAACTTTCTGAGCGCACTGAGATGAATCATGCACTGCGTCTGGAAGATGCCTCCTTGCGCGATCCTGAACGCATTGACGTGCTGGCCCGGCGCATCGGCCTGGTCCCACCGGAACCGGGACAGGTGATTCGCATGGACACCACCGCAGGCGATGGCCAAGGTCCAGTCATGGCGAGCGCTGTTCCGGTTATGGTGATCCCGGGGCAGTAAGTGATCGCCCTGGTCAACTTGCTTCGGAAAGTTTAGTCGGAACAGGAATTGTCTCGGTAGATCTCTGTGGGTCCGGGTCCTTGACCTGGACGGCCCGAGCAAAGCTCGGCTGCACCTCGGCGGCGGCCTGTTTGTACGTGGGCCGCCATGTTTGTCTGTGATGTTTGTAGATTAGCCGGTTGTCATTCCGAAGAGCGGAGCGACGAGGAATCTGCTGTTTGTCGGCCTCGAGGAAAAGCAGGCTCCTCATCCTGCTCTTCGCGCCCGTCGGAATGACAAGGCTTTTAGAGAGCGGCGACAATGGCGAGCAACTCTACCCCCGGCAAGAACTCCCGCCTCCACATCCTGGGCGCTGTACTGGTGCTCTGGTGCGTCGCAATCTGCGGACGCCTGGTCTTCCTCCAGATTTTCAGCTACGGCAAATTCGTCAAACAAGCTGGGCACCAGCAGCAGCGCGCGATTCCGCTGGCCGCCAAGCGCGGCGTGATCTACGACCGCGCCGGCCACGAGTTGGCCATGTCAGTTCTGGTCGATTCCGCGTTCGCCGTACCCACCGAGGTTAAGGATCTTCCCACGGCGGTTTCGCTCATCACGCGCATCACCGGCGATGATTACAACGTTGTGCTGGCGGATTGCCGCGCTCACAGGACTTTCTGCTGGGTGGCGCGCAAGGCCAGTGACGAAACCATCCAGCGCATCAATTCCCTGAAACTGCAAGGGATTCATTTCCAGAAAGAGCCGAAGCGCTTCTACCCGGCGCGCGATCTTGCTGCGCAGGTGCTCGGTTCTGTGGGAATGGAAGATTCGGGCCAAAGCGGCATCGAGCACGAGTTTGACGATCAACTGCGTGGGCGCCCGGGGAAAATGTTCATTTCGGTCGATGCGCGCAGACAGTGGTTTGCGGATGTTGAGACTCAACCGGACCCTGGCGACAATCTGGTCCTGACGGTCGACAAGAATATCCAGTACATTGCCGAGAAAGAATTGGACCAGGCGATTCACGATACCCAGGCAATCGCGGGCACAGTGATTGTCGAGAACCCGCACACCGGAGAGATTCTGGCTCTCGCCAACCGGCCGACGTTCAATCCGAATCTTCGCAAGCAGATTACTCCCAGTGCGCTTACCAACCGCGCCGTGAGTTACGTCTACGAGCCGGGTTCAACCTTCAAGCTGGTGACCATTTCCGCTGCGCTCGAAGAGAAGGTCACCAATCCCGACGAAGTGTTCGATTGCCAGATGGGCGCGATCGTCTACAACGGCATGCGGATTCGCGACTCGAAGCCGCATGGCCTGCTGCCGGTGTGGGGCGTACTAGCCGAATCGAGTGACGTTGGCGCGATCAAAATTGCGCTCCGTTTAGGCGAAGATCGCTTTTACAAATACATCCGCGCCTACGGGTTTGGACAGCAGACGGGAATCGAACTCCCCGGCGAAACTCGCGGCCTGACCAAGCCGGTCAGTCGCTGGTCGAAGGTGTCGATCGCTGCGATCTCGATGGGCCAGGAAATCGGCATCTCGCCGATGCAGCTCGCGGGGCTGATCTCGACCTTCGCCAACGACGGAGTATGGGTCGCGCCGCGCATCGTTGCCGGAACCGTGCAGCCAAAGGGAACGCCGCAGACGGTCGCGTTTCATCCCGGCGCGTCGCATCGCGTGATTTCTTCGTTCACCGCCGCCGAGATGCGCGCCATGATGCAGAAAGTCGTCCTCGAAGGCACCGGCCGCAAAGCGATTCTCGAAGGCTACACCTCGGCGGGCAAGACCGGCACCGCGCAGAAGGTCGATCCGGCCACGGGAGTCTATTCGAAGACAAAATACATCGGATCGTTTGCCGGATTCGCTCCGGTG
>CAZILJ010000105.1:0-3604 GCA_964539915.1 uncultured Acidobacteriaceae bacterium
CCCAACCCGACGACTGGGTGCCAGAGCGCCTTCGAGGCCTATGCGGGTTTGACACAGAGGGTCAACGGCGGGCTTGCTCCCCAACCCTGCGGCTCCATGGGCGATGGTCTCAAGCCCTGTTTTCCGGTGACCAGCGTAGAGACCCCGCACTTGCGCCAGGATTGGAGAGTCTCTTCCAACCGTAACCGCATCGACAATTCTGCATCGTTTGCTTACTTCAGCGACAACCTTCTCGGCATGTGGGTGATCACCTATCATTGGTACACGCAGTTCGCCATTGGTGGACGTTCCGGCCAGATGGTCCCGACGGCGAACTGCCAGAAAGTACTGGCCGCCGCGGCCAGACAGAACGGCTTGAGTTTGGACGGGACCCCCATCATCCGTTCCGGCAACGAGCTCAACTTCCTGGAGGGACAGCCGGGACTTCCGCCGCAGTTCGGTCTTACGGCAGCCGATCAGCCGCCGCTCAGCGCTCCCTGCGCTGCTGAGGGCAAGGAAGACCCAGCTGGCGGGGATGGCGGAGCCGTGTGGCTCGTCTGTCCGACGATCCCCGATCCCACGCAAGGCGGAATCGCTCAGGATGCGTTCATCGACACAGTGCGGCGTCCCGATGGCACGCCCATCGATCCGCGCTTCACCCAGACCTTCCAGTGCCTGCGCGACACGGGACAGTTCTGTTCCCCGAGCCAGGCACGGGGAGCTGGCCTCGCGGCCGATAGCTTGCGTATCAAACCGAAGCTGAACTAGTAGTAGTTCTCGGCTTCCTAAAATGGTTCGGAACTAGTTTTCGGCAACTGAAAGAAACGAGCTGGCCCGGTAGCGGATCGATGATTCTCCGCCGCCGGGCCAGTCGTGTTCTAGCAGTGATACCCAGCCGGATTGTGGATGAGTTGCCGCCTATCCAAATTAAGATCTAGAACCAATCGCAGGTGCGAGGGCGGAGGGACTCGGGTGCAACGTCGGGCGGGGATTTCCGCCGGAATGAGTCCGTTCGGGGTTCGATGACTACTTCTCGCTGAGTGGCTGCTTGCGTTGCAGTTCGTCGACGAAGTTTTCGAGGAAGATGACGTGGCCAGAGTTCTGCTGGGTTGCGCCCCCGGCGTACGTGGCCGCAACAAGGCGCTTTCCGTCTGGGGCAACGTCGTACTGAGTAGCCCCGGCGGAGGCGGACAGCGCCGCTAAACCCACGTCTGACCAGGCTCGCGGCTTTTGCGCCACGAACGAGCCGCCCTTCACCGAGTAACTCGCCACCATGATCCGGTCGTCAGAGAGGTTATAGAAAAACAGCTCTCGTCCATTGCGACAGAAGATGGGTGCGGTTCCGCCGGTGCTGGAGATTTGCCAGCGGCCGCCTTTGTCGGGAAAGGTGCGTACATAAATCTGGGGATTTCCCGACTCGTTAGAGTCGTAGACGAGCCAGCGACCGTCAGAAGAGAAGCTCGCGTCGCGCTCTGCAAATGGCGTTTGCAGGAACAACTCAGGCGTCCCTGCTTTCAGCCCGTCTACGTCACGTTCTATCGATACGATCCAAAGATCGAAGCCTTGTGGCCCATCTTGATGGAAGGCCAGGCGTTTGCCATCGGGCGAGAAAGACGTGGGGTATTGATTGTCTTTGCTCTGCGTCAGAGGGTGGGGCTTACCACCGCCGTCCGTTCGCATCCAGGACATCCCTTGGTCACCGTCATAGACGACGTACTTGCCATCGGGTGTCCACACCGGCCTAAAATCGTGTTCGCTCGTCAGACGTGTTAGCGTGTCGCGTTGAAGGTCATAGATCCAGATGCCGCGATTGGTCAAATCACCCCCGCCCACAGCCAGGCGCTGTCCGTCGGGTGAGAGGCGCGGAGTCTGAAAGAGCCCGGGCTTCTCCATCAAGGGCTGCGTCTTGCCATCGGGCGCCAGCCACTGGATTGCCAGCCGCGTGGCATCGCTCTCGCTGCTGCGGTACACCAGAGTCCCATTGCGCGTGAAACTTAACTTCGCCGAGCCAAACTGTGGAGAATAAGAAACCTGCTGTAAGACAGGCACAGGCGCGCCACTTGTCTCCAGCTTCACGGGATCGAAAGCAACCGCAAACAGGGTTCCCCGGTTCACGTATGTGAGGTACCCCTTGCTGCCAGAGCTTCCCAGATACTGCCCAAAAGTCCCGCCGTGCTGCAGAGTTTTGCGGCGGTGATCCGTCAGCGTGACTATCTCGATGTCGGAGTCATCTACACCTGCGGTGGCTTTTTGGACGGTGAACAGGACCGCCTTGCCGCCGGGCAGAATCTGCGGATAGCGATGCGAGCGTTCCTCTCCCTGAAGCGCCGTGAGGGGGACAGGGCTACCGCCGGCGGAGGAAACTCGTGATAGTCCGGCGCGGGCGCCAAGACTGAGGACGATATTGCCGTCCTCACCCCAATCGCCGCCAGTGTACGAGGCACCCATGTCGCACAAAACAACCTCGGAGCCGCCCTCGACCGAGACTTTTCTCATCTTTCCATTCGCCGTAAACCCGATCCACTGGCCGTCTGGAGAGAAAAAGGGGCTCGTCGCGCCTGGAGTGATGGGGAGCGCGGTGGCGCTTGCTTGATCCAGTCGGCGCGTGAAGATACGGCCGCGAGAGAGGTAGGCGATGCGCGCGCCACCGGGAGAGATGATTACATCGGACCCGCCGACCGCGGTCAAATACACGTCGCGACCTAAATCCACATCCAGGCGCACCAAGGGTTTGAGTTCCGCGGGACGAGTGGACCGGTAGGCGACCCAGGACGCGGCCGCCGCGACCAGGGCGAGCACTCCCGCCGCAACCCAGGGCAGCCAAGTCGGACGCGGGGTTGGAGCAGCCGCTGTGCTTCCGTCGCTCGGTGCTTGTGCAATCCACTCCAACTCGGCTTTGAGGTCGCGCGCGCTTTGCCAGCGGTTCTCGGGATCCTTCTCCAAACAACGCTTGAGCACCCGGTCCAATGCCGGAGGCGCGACGTCCGCAATGGACGGCGCCGGACGCTCCATGATGGCAGCGATCACGGTGGCGGGAGATGCGCCATCGAAGGCGCGCTTTCCCGTGAGCATTTCATAGAGCACCAGGCCGAAGGAGAAGATGTCGCTGCGGGCATCAACTTCCTGGCTGGTGCCCTGTGCCTGCAATTGCTCCGGCGACATGTAATAGAGCGTGCCCACGATTTCGTTTTTTCCGGTGAGGGCCATCGTGAGCGTGGCGGCGACGGGGGGATCGGCGCATTGCCCGGTCTTTGCCGGACTGGACTTTGTTAGGGCGATCTTGGCAAGCCCGAAGTCCAGCAGCTTGACGCCGCTCTTGGTGACGAGAATATTCGCGGGCTTGAGGTCGCGATGCACGATGCCCTTCTTGTGGGCAGCGTCGAGTGCATCGCAAATCTGCGCCGCGTACTTAAGAGCTTGAGCGACAGGCAAAGGACCCCGGAGTACAGTGCCTTCGACGTACTCCATGACCAGGTAGTTCGGCCCGATATCATGCAACGTGCAAACGTGGGGGTGATTCAGGGAGGCTATTGCGTGCGCTTCGCGCTCGAATCGTTCGGAGAACTGTTCGTTAGAAATCTTGATCGCGACCACGCGACCCAGCCGCGCATCGCTAGCTTTGTAG
>CAZILJ010000106.1:0-1941 GCA_964539915.1 uncultured Acidobacteriaceae bacterium
TGGAAAACGCCGTCGGGCCGGCTCGTGGTGGAGGAAGAATTCGAGCATGCAAGGGCGCGCAAGGTCCCGGTGCTGGTATTTCTCGAAGACGTTCCGCGCGACGCGGACGGGGAGGGTCTCGCAAGAATTCTATCCGACTACGTGGACGGCAATTTTCGCGTGACGTTCAGCGGCGCCGCAGAGCTACGGGACCAGGTCGAGCGCGCGCTGCGGACGATAGTGAATACACGAAATAATCGACCTATGGACAATGATCCGATTGCCGCTCACGTTCTAAAGCCGTACCGGTTTTCGGACCAGACCAGTCTGCGATTCGCCATCGCGCCGGAACGCGTGGAGGAGGTGTTCGATCCGCTTGATCTGGCCTCGCCCGATTTCGCGGAGCGCATGATGGAAATCGGACACAGAAGCGATGTGCGGCTTTTCGGCTACCTCTATGCCAAGGAGACACCCCGCTTAGAGCAAACGTCGCTGGTCATAGAACAACCGCTCGGAAATAACTGGAGCGAGGGGCGGCAGGGCATCCGCCTGGCGATCGCTGAGAACGGCGTAGTTCTGATCGATACGAACGCGACGGGCCGCACGAAGCGGAGCAATTCCATGGACCTGGCCGACATCATGACCGCATCGATCCAGAGCGTGGAGACGTTGTTGGCGGCGAGCTTCCGGTTCACCCAGGCGCTGTATGACGACAAAGACCCATACAAGCGCCATCAGCGGTTTTACTGGAATGGCGTGCTGTCCGGAATGGGAAACCGCACCCTCGTCCGCAATCCGGTCAGCCAGCAGCATAGTTACGGCATGAATATGAGGAGCAAGGATGAGGCGATTCCGGCGTTCCCATCATCAAGGCTGATCGCGAGGGCAGACCTCGCGCAGCCGGGAAAAGAAATCGAGCGAGCCATCCTGTACTGGGAGCGCGAGACGACGCGGGATCGCTGATCCTTGGCCGCGCCGGACATAAGGCGCCGGATGCAACAATACGGGCATGGCCGGGGTGAAACAGCAGGTCGAAGTCGAGGGGCGGTCGCTGAGTTTAAGCAATCTCGACAAGGCGCTCTATCCGGGCAACGGGTTCACCAAGGCTCAGGTCATCGATTACTACATCCGCATCGCGCCGTGGATGCTTGCGCACTACGCGAAGCGCCCCGTGACGATGAAGCGGTTCCCCGACGGCGTGCGCGGCAAAGCGTTTTACGAAAAAGATGCGCCGAAGCACACGCCGGATTGGGTTCACACCACCGATGTACCCCGGCAGAAAGGCGGCAAGCCCATCCGCTATGTCTGCGTCGACGATTTGCCGACCCTGGTATGGTGCGCCAATATAGCAAGCCTTGAGCTGCATCCGTTCCTGCACCGGGCCGGGCAGCTCGACTGTCCGGCGTCGATGGTGTTCGATCTCGACCCTGGGGAGGGGGCTGATCTTGTCACCTGCGCCACGGTGGCTTTTTACCTGAGAGAGCTTCTCGATGCGAACGGGCTGCAATGCCTGCCGAAGGTCTCCGGCTCCAAGGGCCTGCAGCTCTACGTTCCGCTCAACACAAAAATAAGCTACGCCCTGACGCGCGCCTTCGCGCAAGGCGCGGCGCAACTCCTGGAAAAGCGGCATCCCAAGCTGATCGTGTCCGAGATGGCGAAGAATTTGCGCCATGGCAAGGTCTTTATCGACTGGAGCCAGAATTCGGATTTCAAGACCACTATCGGCGTCTATTCGCTGCGCGCCAACAACGATGTTCCTTTTGTGTCGGCGCCGGTGAGCTGGGACGAGTTGGCGCTTGTGCGGGACAAAGGAGAGGCCGCCTCGTTGCGCTTCGCGCCCGACGCTGCGGTCAAACGCGCCCAGTCCGCGGGCGACCTGAATCGCGCCGCTGCTCGCATTAAGGTGGAGGATGACAAGCTAGCCTGGATTTTCGCGGCAAGTAGCCAGCTAACATTTTGCAG
>CAZILJ010000107.1:0-4296 GCA_964539915.1 uncultured Acidobacteriaceae bacterium
TTACGAAATCCGAACAAGAGTCGGGCGAGTGGCTAGGGTTGGATTAGCCTTTGTCACCTTGCCCCAGGCGTGTTGACTGTGTGAACGCAAAAGATAATTTGGGCCAGTATTGGGCTCGAGCGGTTCGTGGCTTGGGCGAACTCCATGGTTCGGATCGGGCGAAGAGGTCGGCAGGGGAATGGAATGGCGGATTGTGATGTTGTCACTGCTCACGAGGATCTCATGCACCAGCAATCGTACGACTCTCTGACGCTCTGCCACTTCCAGGACATTTCCTCTGGCGCGCAGTCGTATGCGGAACTGGGCGAGGGTTTCCACCAAGCGCAAGTTACGGGTTGGGTCGACAGCCGTCATCTCCAGCGATTGCAGCTCCGCTTCATTTGCCCGCTGCTGTTTGCGCAGATCCGGCATGCGGCAGCGGAGCTCTTCTAAGGTGATCAGATTCTCCTGGTATCCGGTCAGCAGCCGCTCCATGCTCTTGGTCAGGCGCGCTTGATCGCGACGGAGCGCGTCTTCGCGCCGCTTCAGAGGATCAGTGGTTTGAGCTGCGTGCAGCCGGCGATCTAACTCCGCCTGCAGCAAGCTGGGATCTTCCAGCAGCCGCATAATCTCCTGCCACACCACCGCATCGAGTTGCTCCTGAGGAATCGGCTTGTTGTCGCAAACCGCGCCCTTCAGATGTCGGTAGCCATCCCGTCCTAAGCAGCGATAGTAGTAGATCGTGCGCTGGGAAGTTCGCGTGGAAGCTCGGTAGAGTCCATAACCGCAACGCTGACACACCAACAGTCCCTGCAACAAAGAGGGTTCGATCGTACGTCGAGGAGAGAACCTCTTATTTTTCTCGAATTGCTCTTGCGCCAGAGCGAAGGTTGCTTCGCTGACCAAAGCGGGTACAGGGATTTCGATCCACTCTGGACGAGGCCGTTCTCGAAACGAACTGTCACGGCTGCACAGGCCACGCTGACGCAAGCGGCGTGTGATTCGCTGACGCGGACGAAGCTCGGTTTTGCCATAGAAAGCGTGGCCTGCGTAAGCCGGGTTATGCAGCATCCTCCAAAGGGTTGTGCGTTCCCATCGGCTCTCTCGCGTCCGCGTCGGCACCTCGCGTTGATTGAGTAAGCCTGAGATGGCGCCCAGGCTGAGACCTTGCCGCGTGTAGGCATCGAAGATGAGACGCACCACCTCGGCCTCGGACTCCACCACTTCGTAGTAGGCCGCCGAAGTATCGGTCTTCTTCACGTAGCGATAGCCGTAGGGGGCGCCCGACAGCACATTGATCGAGCCCTGCTGCGCGCGGTGCCGCTTGCCACGGCGAGAACGCTCGGCAATCTGTGCCCGTTCGTATTCCGCAATCATCCCTTGAAACTGGACCAGCAACTGATCTTCGGCGGTAGCGCCGGAAGGTGCTCGCAAAAAGATCAGTTCCACTCCACAGCGGGCCAACTCTTCGGCCAACAGAACTTGATAGGCATATTTCCGACTCAACCGGTCTGGTGAGTAGATAAGAACGGTTTGGATCTCACCCGCCGCCGCGAGGTCCCGCAATGCCTCCAAGCCAGGACGGACCAAGGTGGCGCCACTATAGCCATCATCCTGGAACTGCCACTCGGACGGGACCAGGTATCCGTTGGTCTCGGCGAATTGCATCAACGCCGCTACCTGGCTGGCAATGGTGTGGTTCTCCTTTTGCCGATCGGAGGACACACGGGCGTAGAGGGCGGCAGGCTTGTTCATTCACCACCTCCTGGCAGCTTGCCGGCTGCGGGCTTGGAGCAATCGACCAGCACCTGTCCGATGCGAGCAACTCGTAGGCCTGAGCCAACTTGTCCGGCAATAATCGGTCGAAGTGGTATTCCAGATGGACGGTTCGCGACGGACTCCGCGTCCGATCAGCCACGACGTCCCCCACGGTGCAGGACCGCCGAGAAAGCACGGCTGGCGATCTCGCTCAAGGTCAATCCGGTCGAAGTGGCGTAGCTGCGGAGTCGCTCCACGAGACGGCGCGAAAGCTTGACGGTGAAGGATACTTTGACATCGCCGACCGGGACGGGGTGCTTGAGTCGCTGTGCCTGCTCGAGGTAGCGATAGGCCTGGCGCTCGGAGATGGAGCAATCCCGGGCCAGTCTCTGGGCACCCTCGGGCCAACGCGGATACCGCTGCAGAAGGGTGCGGGCTAAGTTGAGCCGTTTGGCCTTTTGGATATGGCTGGCTCGAGGCATATGACATATAAGTACGCCTGTATACGTCATTACTCAAGTACTTCTTAAGGTTCATCATCATTCCTGGCGATACCTCACGGTGCGTTCAAACTGAAAGTTGCCTTTTGCGTTACAGCAGTGTTCACGCCGGCGCTGGCGAAACACTGGAAGTGGTTCTCGCTGCTTGACTGCATCCCGGTGGGCGTAGATTGAATGCAGCGAAACTTTGGAGCGATGCGAAAGCAGGTGGAAGCTTGGCAAAGAAGTGAACTAACGGACGTTACGGCGAAGGTGGTCATCTGCGAGGCATTTGTGGAGGGCAAGCTCGAAGTTCCCAAACACCCTGCTTTTTCATCCCTATCTCCATGTTGTCGTTCCTGGCGGCGGGCTCTGACCCGACGGCGACTGTTGGGTCTCTTGCCGCCCGCGTTTTTTGTTGCCCATAGGGGCCTCGTTCAGTCCGCACCTCCTGGCCGACGCCTCACAGGTGCACGAAGGATTCGAACCTCGATCTTTGTGTAGACGAATGTCGTTTTTGGTCTTGCATGACGCAGAACCTGTCCAATATCGGCCAAGGATGCGCGATTCTCCCGTTTAGCGGAGCTTCGCGGTGTCACAGGGCTGAGGAATTTTTCGGATTAGGCCCGTGCACGTGCGTAATCGGGATGTCGACTCCGGCGCGCGGTTGCTGACGCAAGAAACCCATCTGCCTCGTTTTTCGATACCAAATCGAGCCTGATGGTTCCCAGTGTCGGCAATTCTATGGTTTCGAGGTGCTCGGTCGAGCCGTGAATGTTGGTGCTACGGGCGGGGCGTTGCTACATTATCATCATCCTCATCTTCATTACCCGGTTCGCATGGCCCTTGAGCAAATCCCGATTGTTGGCGCTGAGATCTACTATGACGGGCAATTTCTGGGCGCGCATGAGGCGAGCGTATTCTTCGATGCGCTCCTGTCCAAGTGCCCTTGGGGGCGACGCAAGACTTCATTCGGATCTGCGGTGCCCCGGGACGAAGCCTATTATGGCGATCCTGGAACCCACTACCAGTACTCGCACCGGGAGTACAAGCCCCTGCCTTGGATACCCGAGTTGCTCTCCTTGAAACAGAGGGTGGAAGCCGCCACACCAATCGCAGCTTACGAGAACTTGCTCTCACCAGCCAAAGGCTACAACGCTGTCTTATGCAATCTCTATCGCGACGGAAGAGACAGCGTTGGACTGCACGCCGACAATGAACCGGAGATGGGATCCGTGATCGCCTCGGTCAGCCTGGGTTCGGAGCGGTTGTTCCGGCTCAGGGGTAAGGGCGGGGCGGCGGTCTACTCAAAGCTCATGCCGCATGGGAGCCTCCTGATTATGGCGGGAAATACGCAAGAGCACTTCAAGCACGAGGTGCCCAAAGACCCCGGTGTTACACACCCAAGAATTAATCTCACCTTTCGCCGTATCCAGCACAACTGAATGTTCCCGTTTGAGTTTCGCGAATTGCGGTCCCGATTTGGCGGGATTCCCTAAGCCGTCTTGATCGCGAAAGTTCCAGTGGGGCGCGCTTGCCTGCATGAGGTCTTATCGAACGCACACAGAACACCTTTGTGCATCTAAACCACGGCCGGCAACCGCGTTGCGGAGGTGAAATGAACCAGCGCGATAGTCTCAGTTCGGCTGAATCAGCACGTACGGCACGTACGGCGGAAACAGTGGGACATGGCCCCAGACGCTTTGCTAAACTGTTGGCCTCGCGAGAGGAGAACTATGGCGAAGAAAATTGATCCACTCAATAAGAAACAATACGGCGCTGTGTCGGTCATGCTCACGGTCTCAGATATTCCGGCCGCTGTAAGCTTTTATCAGAAGGCTCTTGGATTCTCTAAACGTGCGATCATGAATGGCCCAGATGGTAAACCCATGCACGCCGAGCTGACACTGCGCGGAACGACTTTGCTGCTGGGACCGGAAAATTCTGCCTCGGATACACGATCCGCGAAGAGCGTAGGCGCTTCGCCGGCCGGCCTCTTCATCTACGTCGAGAAGGTCGACAAGGTAATCGAGAAGGCGACCAAACTTGGCGCCAGCAGTAATGGTCCAGTGATCGATAT
>CAZILJ010000108.1:0-3434 GCA_964539915.1 uncultured Acidobacteriaceae bacterium
GCCTTCAACACCGAAGCCTTGCCCGAACCGCTCATGCCGGTGATGATGACCAGTTCCGCAGAGTGCTGCCTGGCAGCGCGGGAGGTTTTCGTGGCTCCGCTCTTCGACTTTTTTCGTGCCTGGCCAGACGACCTGCGGGGCTTCATGAACTGGATAGTAGCATCCAACGCCGATCCTCGCTTTGGGTTGCGGATTGCCAAGCGAGATTCCGGGTTTCTCGCTTCCCTCTCGCGGAAATGCCGACGAGAAATCGGGAAATCCAGATTGTCTCCGCACCAGACGGACAGGTAAGCTATGGCGAGATGAAAAAGTTCGAAGAGCTTACGGAACGCGAAGTACTTGCCCTTGCCATTGGTCTGGAAGAAGAAGACGAACGCGTCTATGCCGATTTTGCCGAAGGCTTGCGCCAGGACTATCCCGCCACAGCGTCAATGTTTGACGGCATGCGCGAAGAGGAGTCGGGACACCGGCGTCGCCTGCTCGAACTCTTCCAGAAAAAATTCGGCGAGCACATACCCCTCATCCGGCGGCAGGATGTGCGCGGCTTTGTCAATCGTCCTGCACTGTGGCTGGTGCGCCCTCTGCGCATTGAAGCTGTGCGCAAGGAAGCCAGCACCATGGAAGTCGAGACACGCCGCTTCTACGAAAAGGCGGCGGTGCGCACTCAGGACGCAAGCATCCGGCAACTGCTCGACGATCTGGCCAACGAAGAACGCGAACATGAAAATCGCGCCCAGGAACTTGACAAGCAAAAACTGCCCGCGAACGTGAAGGCCGACGAAGAGGTCGCCCAGCGCCGGCTATTCGTTTTGCAGATCGTGCAGCCTGGCTTGGCTGGATTGATGGATGGGTCCGTCTCGACGCTGGCTCCCGTTTTTGCGGCTGCGTTCGCTACCCATAAAAGCTGGGACGCATTTCTGGTGGGGTTGGCCGCGTCGGCAGGCGCGGGCATCAGCATGGGATTTGCGGAAGCGCTGTCGGATGACGGCAGCCTTACGGGCCGAGGACATCCGTGGGTTCGTGGCGTAATTTGCGGGGCGATGACCGCGCTTGGCGGCATCGGCCACACGCTGCCGTTTCTGATTAAGGATTTCCGCGCGGCGCTGTGGGCCGCGGGTGCGGTGGTAGTGGCGGAGCTCGGCGTCATCACCTGGATTCGCCGGCGTTACATGGACACGCCCTGGGTGACAGCGGCGCTGCAGGTTGGTCTGGGCGGTGTGCTGGTCTTCATCACGGGCGTGCTGATCGGGAGTTCATAGGCCCAACCTCTTTGTGGCGGAGTTATCGTGCCAATAAGCCAGTTGACGTCTTGGCTGCCGGAGCGGCGGGCGAGACGGCGGCGTTACTCAAGGCTGCGTGTCTAGCGGGTGGGTGCTCTTTTCGTAGAACTCTTTTTGCAATTTGAGGCTTACGTCGTCGCCTTTCACGGCTTGGATCGCCTTCACCACCGAATCAATCCACCACTTCATCTGGAATTCCCCGAGTTCTTTGGTCGCGACGGATCCGTCTCCTGAATAGTGGTTGGGGAAACGGGTGTACCACCAGATTCCGGTGTACACGCCCTGAGGAACTTTCTGGCGGGCTTGGTCTGCGCCAGACTCGTTTGCAGCGCGATCCTGATGCACGAGCTCGGGGTGCGAGATCATCATCTTGGAAGTTTCGCTTTCGCCGGCGTGCATATCAATCTTGGTCTTCCTTGCTGGACCACCTTGCTGGGGCGTGCGCTCGTCGAAGACATAGACCACGTAATCGTGGGGCTTATCGAGTTGCGTCTGTGCGAAATACGGGAGCAAGCTGTCGTTGCCGCCGTGACCATTGACGATCAGGACTTTCTTGCAGCCGTTGCGTGCCATCTCGTCGGTGGTTTCTTGCAGCAGAGACAGTTGCAGGGTGCGGCTGTAGGCCATGGTTCCAGGCTCGTGGCGTGCCTCGGCGATTTGGCCGAAATAATATTCGGGGAAAACCACCGCGTACTCTTGTTCGGCGGCGTGGAGCGCGGCATAACGGACGTCGAGCAGATCGGTGCCCAGGGGCAAATGCGGTCCGTGCTTTTCCAGAATTCCAAATGGAAGCAGGCAGGTTCCGAGCGAGCGATGGATGCCTTCGCGGAAGTCGGAGGCAGTGAGTTCTTCCCAGTGCACGGAGAGCTTGGACGGAGATTGCGCGTGGATGAAACCGGGAAGGCTGACAACGATGCAGAGAATCAAGAATGCGGTGGTTTGGAAGCGAGCAGTCATGGGGAACATTGTGCCTCGGCGGGCGAATTCTAGCATGCTATTCGGGGCTGTTGAAACGTATCAGCAGTGAGATTCTTGAGGAGCAAGGCTCGGGATTTTCGCGCAGAAAAATCTCTGTTGAAAGGCCTCAGAAGTCTCGTTTGACGAGTGGGAGGGCGAATGATGAGGTGCTCCCTCTCCCCTCGCCCAATCATCAAAGATCTATGAGTGACAATCACTCGCGGCAAAATATTGATATCAAATAGCTTAGTTAGAGGTCGCCCGATCGTGAGATCGAATATCGAAAATGGGACAAACCCCCGTCCCGCCCTACGGTCACGGCCTCGACGATGATCGCCCAATGTAGCTTGCTGAGGCAAGGTTCGATGTCACAACGGAGTGGTGGAAAACTCCCAGGATTTCGAGGTGTTTGGCGTTGAAAGGCAATTGCTTGAGATGAGCCCAGTTTTCGAAAGCGCGAAAACTGCACCCTCGGCAAAGGCGGGCGAGGACGCCCGCCCCACAGACGCACTCACTTCAAGAAAATTTCCTGGAGGAGTTCTGAGCTGATGATTTCGCGGATCTCGGCGCGTTTTTCGCCAAGTTGCTGCGCGGCCTGTTTTCCCATGATTTTGTCTCGGGCGGCTTCGGCTTTTGCGGCAAGGCCATCCATCGCTGCGTGATTCTTGTACTGAACGGCGACGCAAATGTCCCAATCTTCCGGACCGTTCTTGGTTTCTTTCAGGAACACTTTGTAGTCCATGATCACGCCCTGACGCTTTTCTTCTTCGATCAGAGGTTTGGTGGACTGGCGGAGGCTGGTGAGGTAGGCGTCCATTTGCGTGGGCTTGACGCGAATCAACTGAATGCGCCAGATGGGCCCTTCGGTGTAGTGTTCCTGCGCGAATCCGGCGGGCGCAAGTAACAACAGGAATGCAGCGAGGCGAACGAGCTGCTTCATGGTGATCTCCTGAGTTCTGTTTGGAAAGAAACGGCGGGAGGATCATACGCTGCGCGAGCGGCTTTGTCGAAAGAAGCGGAAGTTCGGAATGGGTTCGGATCGGATTGTCGTGGTCCGAGATCCTTCGCCAAAGAGGCACGTTAGCTATGCGTGCCTCTGTAGCGCGGCAAGATCAAAATCCCCGCCGTGTCTCTCCCAGAAAAACCGGAGAGACACGGCGGGGCAACCGAAAGTCTGAAATTTCGGCCCGATACACC
>CAZILJ010000109.1:0-2160 GCA_964539915.1 uncultured Acidobacteriaceae bacterium
GGCCAGACAAGCCCCAGCCAGACGGGATCGAATCCTACAAGTTCCTCTCCCCCTGCGCCGAAGTCGTCGACACCTCCGGGACCGGGAGAAAACAAGCCCGCTGATTCAAAGTCCGGAGATTCTAAGCCAAGCGAGGCTAAGCCTACCGATACCAAGTCGGGCGAAGTCAAGCCATGGGATCGAAAGTCCGCCGAAGTCAAACCCGACAAACCGTCGACGCCGCAGTCCGACAGCGGAGCCAGTGAATCCAACCGGCCACGACTGAGGCGCGGAAAGCCTGTCGAACCGTTGCCCGAAGATGAAGTACCCGGCTACAGCAAGCCGGGCGCGGTTGGTTCCGCTTCGACCGGGGGAGCCAGTAAAGTGCCTGAGACCACAGCCGACAAGGGGCCCGTTCAGCTGATTCCTGCAATCTCCGACGCTAGCGCCGCACCGCTCAAGTCATTCGCTTTTGATTGGCTCAAGGATGAAGAGGGAGAGCGCTTGCAGCAGATGACGATGCTGGCGAGGAACCAGATTCGCGCTTATGTCGACGCTCAGGCGAAGTCAAAGATCGCGCCGAAGCCGGCAAAAGCGCAGGCTGCGCGGCGCCCTTTGCCTTCAAAAACACCAGACCCGATTCTCGAAAACGTGCAGATGAAGGCGTTCGACCTGTGGAACAGCAATAAGCCGGTCCTTGTGTTCACTGCCGACGCGCACATGCCTGCGCCGCCGGCGGGCACCGCGCACGCCGGGGTTGATTCCGATCTTCAGTATTCGATCCTGCTGGTGGCCGACCCCGACATATACAACAACCTGCACAAACTCAACGTCGCCATCACCGACAAGTATCATCTCGACATCCGGCCACGGCTCGAATTGGTGGACGCGCTCGACGCCGATGGCGATGGTCGCGGCGAGTTGCTCTTCCACGAAGCTTCCGATGCCGCCAACGGATGGGTGATCTATCGCGCCACTCCCGACAAGCTGTGGAAGTTGTTTGACAGCTTGAACCCGGAATAGGACGAGCACAGATGAACCCTGTGGTGACGGCTGCACTCGGCTGTCGGCCCGGGCAAAGCCCGGCAGCGCAATGTTCGCCGAACTCCGATCGCCGAACTCCGACGACTTCAAACGCTAGCCAAAGGCGGCTGCTCCTGTTGTCTTCTTTTCCGCTAGAATCGATTGTGGTGAGACAGAAGTCGGGTCGCGCCAAGCGTGAGATTGGCCTCGAGCAGGATGCGGATCAATCCGTGAAGGAGACAGGAAATTCACTCTGATTTGCGCCTGACACGCCGGAAGTTTGTGCAATCGATTCTCGGGGCCAGCGCGGCCGCGGGACTGCCTGCGGCGTTCTCGGGCTGTAGCAAATCTTCCAAAGCGAGTACCGCGCCCTCGTCCGGGTCATCGCTCGCAGCCGCCAATCCTCGATTCGACAACTCGTCCGTGTTTCCATTTCCCAAGGGATTCTTCTGGGGCACAGCTACCGCCGCCTACCAGATCGAAGGTGCGTGGAACCAAGACGGCAAGGGCGAGTCCATCTGGGATCGCTTTGCGCACACTCCAGGTAGGATCAAAAACGGTGACACCGGCGACGTCGCCTGCGATTCCTATCATCGCTGGCAGGAAGACATCGCCTTGATGAAAGCGATGAATCTCAATAGCTACCGGTTTTCGATCTCCTGGCCCCGCATTCAGCCGTCCGGGTCGGGCGCGGCGAATTCCAAAGGAATCGACTATTACAGCCGCCTGGCGGATGCGTTGCTCGAGGCGCACATCCGGCCGCTGGTGACGCTCTATCACTGGGACCTGCCGCAGGCTCTGGAAGATGCCGGCGGATGGCCCAATCGCGACACCGCCGCCCGCTTTGCTGATTATGTCCAACTGACCGTGCAGTCCTTGGGCGACCGCGTCTCCGACTGGATGCTGTTCAACGAACCCGCTGCCTTTGTGGATCTGGGCCACCTCGAGGGGAGGCACGCTCCCGGTCGCAAGAGTCTGCTCGATTTTCTACGCGCCACGCACGTGGTCAACCTGGCGCAAGGTGCTGGGTTTCGCGCGCTCAAGGCGGCTCGCCCCTCTGCGCGCGTGGGTTCGGCTTTCAGCATGTCGCCGTGCGAGCCCGCCACCAATTCCGAGGAAGACAAGCTTGCGGCCGAACGCGCCCATGCCATCACCAAC
>CAZILJ010000110.1:0-5041 GCA_964539915.1 uncultured Acidobacteriaceae bacterium
GCGCGTAGGCGTCTGGCTCGTTGACTTCGTAGGAGACGTCTTCGCGAATCCACGCACCGGTTTCGTTGAGCTTCAGCGGTGCGTCTTTCTGCGGCACCTGCTTCATACAAACCAGGATTTTCAAGACAATGACTCCTTGTCGCTAGGGCTCCGGAGAGCGTCGGGAAAACCTGTAAGTATAAATGACGCTCGGGCGGGAGAGGAAATAGGGCTTCCTCGTTTATCGGTGGTCCCAGTCACAGGCATGCCCGCCGCTGCGAAAAGCTGGACGATGGCTCGCGCTACTCGGTGAAGACGACCGACTGCACTCCGGAGATATCGAAGCGTTTGCGGCAGCGCATATTCTTGCAGGCCATCAGGTCGTCTTTGCGCAGCATGTAGGATCGGGCTTTGGCGAAGCGGGCGCGGTCGCGCTCGTCGGCGCGGCCGGCAAGTTGGCGTTTCTTGGTGCGCACCACCCAGGTCACTTCATATTCGGCGGACTGGTGGCAATGGGGACAATTCAGCGAAGCAAGTTTCTTCTCCTGCTTCTCGTCAAAAAAATCGCGCTCTTCCATAGGTCGGGGGTTGGAATCCCAAAGGTTGGGCTCCCACCGTCTATGAATTATTGCACATTTGAAGGAGCGTAAGACTTATAAACCGGCAGTTGCGGACGAACGGTTACACTTGGATTCAGCAGGCCGCACGAAAACCGGACTGGCATGGCCAGGAAGAAAAAAGCGAAGCGGTTTCGAGCCGTGACGGCGGTTAAGGAATTAGCGCGCGAGCGCGTCGGAGCGCCTCCCGCGGGAAAGATAGTGGTCGAGAAAAAGAAAAAACCGCAGAAACACAAGCCGACGTTGGGAAAGCTGCTGGGCGAAGCGGATTAGCCGAGCAATTTAGTTAAACGTTACCGTTACTGTCCGGTTCGCGGTCAAAGTGACCTGGCAGGGATTCGTGCTGCTAAGCGTATCGCAACCGAACCAACTTCCGAATTGTGACAGACCGGTGCCGGCCGCAGTCAGCGTAACCGGAGTGCCATTTGCAAACTGGCCAAGGCACGCGCTGGAACAGATCAGACCTGGGGGAGAACTAGTCACGGTCCCCGATCCGCTTCCGGCAAAGGTCAGAGTCAGAATCTCCGTCGATGCGCCCCCGCCTCCAGTGCTCGTAAAACAAACAACGTTCGCAGTCATGAACCCTGTCACCACCGCCCCGGACGACGACAAGCCTCCCGTGCTGCGGTTGGTCGTGACCGTAGCTGAAACAAGTGTTCCTCCGCACGCCTCGCCGGTTGCGGTCAGCATGCCCGTGGAGTTGACGCTGAACATTTGCACGTCATTCGAGGCCCACGTTACCAGGTTTGTGATGTCTTTAGTCACCGGAGGGTGGATGTAAGTACCCAGGGCTCTTAACTGCACCTGCGCATTGGCATCTTGGCTCAGGGGAATATTCGAGGCGCCGATCGTCTCAGACGTGGGCTGGATTTGAATCGACACCAACTCCTGACTGTGCCCGCAACTGGACAGGGCAGAAAGCACACCGGCGGCAGCGACAAGGACGACTATGCTTAACCACTTCCCATGCATGTACGGCTCCTGAACTCTTCAACCGGGACAACGCGCATCCGGCGGGGAATGGGCCAATTTAGTCAATAGCGGGGCAAAAAGCAATAACCACAACTGGACCGCCGCGTCAGCCTTTGACCGCTTCCGCCACCACCTTGGCGAACTCCTTCACGTCTGCTTCTGTCGTATCGAAGGAGCACATCCAGCGCACGATGCTTTCCTCTTCGATCCACATGTAGAAAAAATAACGGTCTTTGATTTTCTGGATGGCATGCTGCGGAATCTGTGCGAATACTCCGTTGGCTTCCACCTTCCAGACAATTTTCACCTGGGGAATCCGGCGCAGTTCAGCCTCCAGCAGGCGCGCCATATGGTTGGCGTGCAGGGCGCTGCGCCGCCACAAATCATCGGTGAGCAGCGCTTCGAATTGCACCGCGATGAAGCGCATCTTCGAAGCCAGTTGCATTCCCTGCTTCCGCAGATAGAGAAAATCGGTGCTGAGCTTGCGATTGAAGAAAACTACCGCCTCGCCACCCAGGATGCCATTCTTCGTGCCCCCAAAAGAAAGGACGTCCGCGCCCAGATCGCGCGTAGCCTGTCGCAGCGTCTGGCCCAGACTCGCAGCCGCATTGGCGATCCGAGCGCCGTCCACGTGCAGAAACATTTCGTGCTCATGCGCAAAGCGGGCCAGTGCCTGAATTTCTCCGGCCTGGTAGACCGTGCCCATCTCGGTTGACTGCGTGATGGAGATGACCCGAGCCTGCACGTGGTGCTGGTCGCCAATGCCGTGATAGGCGTGGCGCACCGCATCGAGCGTGATTTTGCCGTCAGGATTGGGCAGCGGGATCAGTTTGCATCCCGTATGCTTTTCCGGCGCTCCGCATTCGTCGGTGTAGATGTGCGCGTGCTCGCTGCACAGCACCGCGTGGTAGGGCCGGTTTAGCGCCTGCAGGCCGAGTACGTTCGCCCCCGTCCCATTGAAGGTGTAGAAAACGTCGATCCCCTCACCGAAATGCTCTTCGAATCTCGCGACCGCCGAGCGCGTGTAGGGATCGTCGCCGTAAGCAACAACGTGCCCTTGATTGGCGCGCGCGATGGCTTCCAGAACTTCCGGATGCACACCGGCATTGTTGTCGCTGGCAAAGCTGCGTGTGGTCTTGTTCAAAAGCTGCGGCATACCGAAACAATGTAGCAGAGTGATGGGTGGACTTTTTTCGCAATTTCCTGCGGGACTTGCGCGAAGTACGGAAAGGAACCGATTCTGGATTACCCAACTGTCGGGCGATCGCGGCATTGGCGTGCACCGCGACGCACGAATTACAATGCCTTTCCTGTTCGTGGAGGAGTTCTTGAACCTGACGATATGGGCCATCGTCCGCCGCGGTCTGATGGCTTTTCTTCTGTCGGCTTTCGCCCTGGCCCAGACTGCCGAGCAGAGAACAGCGCGCTATCTGGATTCGATTCGCAGCCAGCCGTCCCTGCTGCTGGCCTTCCTGCGCGAAATGCCCAAGGGCGGCGACTTGCACAATCACCTCTACGGCGCCATCTACGCGGAAGACCTGATCGACTTCGCCGCGTCAGGCAATTTGTGTGTGGACCGCACGACTTCACATTTGATGGGCGCTCCTTGCGATTCCTGCGAAACTTATACACCGAAGCCTGCGGTTCGCTGCGCCTACGACGACCACATCCTCTACAACCGGATCATCGACGCCTGGTCGATGCGCAACTGGCGCCCCGGCGAGGAATCCGGTCACGACCATTTTTTCGCCACGTTCGATAAGTTTGTACTCGCGGCCGACACTCACCTGGCCGATGCCCTCGCCACGGTCATCAACCGCGCTGCGCGCGAGCACGTGCAATACATAGAACTCATGCACACCGCCGACTTAAACGCGGCAGCCGGACTCGGCATGAAACTAGGATGGGACAATGATTTCGCCAAGATGCGCGAGAAGCTACTGGCTGGCGGCCTAAAGGAAATCATTGCGGCAACCAGCAAGACTGTGGCGGACGACGATGCCCGCGCACACCGCGAACTCGAATGCGGAACGCCCCACCCCGAACCGGGATGCACCGTTACGGTTCGCTGCCTCTATCAGGTGTTGCGTGGCTTGCCCCAGGCGGCTGTGTTCGCGCAGATTGTGCTCGGCTTTGAACTCGCATCGTCCGACCCGCATTTTGTGGGACTGAATCTGGTCATGCCGGAGGACTGGTACGTTCCCATTCACGACTTCAACCAGCACATGGCGATGCTCGATTACCTGCACGGCGTTTATCCCAGGGTGCACATCAGCCTGCACGCGGGTGAACTAGCCATGGGACTGGTAAAGCCCGAGGATCTCTCATTTCACATTCGCGCCTCGGTCGAGCGCGGCCACGCCGAGCGCATCGGACACGGCGTCGACGTAATGCTGGAAAAAGACTCCATCGGCCTGATGAAGGAAATGGCCGCGCGCAACATTCTGGTGGAAATCAATCTGAGCTCGAACGATCAGATTCTTGGCGTCAGTGGCGAGAATCATCCGCTCCCGATCTACAGGAAGTACGGCGTGCCGGTCGCCATCTCCACCGACGACGAAGGCGTCGCCCGCTCCGATATGACGCACGAATATTTACGCGCGGTTCAGTCCTATCGCTTGCCGTACACTGAACTCAAGCGCATGACCCGCCAGAGCATCGAGCACAGCTTCCTGCCGGGACCAAGCCTGTGGGCAGAAACCAAGGGCACATTTCGGCCAGTGGCGGCTTGCGCGTCGGATCCAACGGGGAAGCTCTCGCACGCGTGTTCGGAGTTTCTGGACGCAAGCGAGAGAGCCCGCGAACAATGGAGGCTGGAGAGCGAGTTCGCGAAGTTCGAGAAGAAATTCTGACTCATGCCGCGCAAAAGAACCTTAATCCCGGCGCCGCTTCAGTGGACGACCATGAACCTGCCGGTGCCACCTCCCCAACTGCCGGTGCTGGCTGAGCGCGGAGGGACGCAACTCCGCACTCCCCTGCCGGTGGCCATCATCGATACGCGCGAGCAGAATCCACTTTCCTTTCGGCGATTTCGCGGATGGTTCGCCGACATCGAGGAACGCGCTCTACCGCTCGGCGACTATTCCGTCAGCGGCATGGAGAACTCCTGCGTGGTCGAGCGCAAAGATCTCGCCGACCTGATCTGTTCTTTCACGTCGAACCGTTCCGTCTTCATCAAACGTTTGCAACGCATGAGTGATTGTCCCCATAGCTTGCTCGTGGTCACCGCTTCGTTGACTGAGATAAAGTCCGAATACCCATACCGTGCCGCGAATCCCAACCGCATCATGCAATCGCTGATTGCCGTGCTTGCGGGCCTGCGCGTTCCTTTTATTTGCACCGAGACGCATGAGCTTGGCGAGGAGATCGTGGCTTCTTATCTTTATCAAACGTTTCTGTATGATTGGCTGGACCGAAACGGCCACGGCCGCCATCTCGCCGACGGCGACTTGTGAGATCTTCTGGTAGAGACT
>CAZILJ010000111.1:0-2787 GCA_964539915.1 uncultured Acidobacteriaceae bacterium
AGAGTTCCGAGGTGGTGTGGGGTCCATTCGTCTCGGCCAGTAGCTCGCGTTTGACCCTCGCTCGACCTGCTCTCGCTGCCTTCCCTTGCGGGGTGCCGCGCGCGATCTTCGCTTGGGCTCCGGGCTCACCGCCAACCGGATAAACCTACCCTACGCCTCGGAACTCTATCCTGCCTTCAACATTTCTTCCCTGTTCTCCTCAACCAGCGCTTTGCTATAGACCCTTGCTCACCCTCCTTCCCAACCTTTCGATCAGGAAAGTGACTCCGCTTGAGCCCCGGACGCCGCACCAACTGGAAAAACTTAAGAAGCTGTCAAAGAACAATCCTGTTGTACTCTTTCTATTTTTCCCGTCAACGAAAAATCACGCTCCGTAACTACATGCATTTTCAATCGAGTGCAGCCCGTCCACAAGCCCATGACCGAATTTGGTGCAGGCGCCCAAACTATGGTTCTCGCAGACCCGTGCTGGACGCGGTGTTTGGCGCTCTCGATTGACAGGAATCGATGAAACCGCCGGGCAGGATTTTGTTTATCGTTTGTGAAAATCAGTCACTTCCTGCGCCGGGCTTGAAGTTCGGCAGCCAAAGGCCGGGTCGAACTGCGTTGGCGGACTGCCGAGGCGGCTGTCCCCAGCGGCTGTCCCCACATGATCAATTACACCTCTAGAGCATCTCTAGGCGCTCGTTCTCTAATTGCTTGTCGGCCTCGTCCGTGCCGGTCAGTTCGAAGGAATTGGTGAGCGCGGCTTTCCCTTTTTCCACGCTGGTGATGACGTAGGAGCAGCCGAACCAGTGCGCCTCAGCCAGGTCGGTCTTCGACCACTGAGCGGGATGATCCGGATGCGAATGGTAGAAGCCGATAATGTCTTCGCCGCGCTCGCGGCCCTCACGCTGGATGCGAACGAGTTCCTTGGGATCGATGTTGTAGCGGTTGTGAGCAGAGTCGGTGCGAGTGTTTCCGGCGCGGGCAGTGGAAGTGACGGCCCGCACCCCGTCGTCATCGATGTGACCGAGTAGGACACCGCAGCTTTCGTGCGGATAGGTTTCTTCACCGTGGCGGCGAATGGAGTCGTAATCTTGACGGGAGATCTTCATCATGGGGTCTACACGATTCCGCAAAGTCAAAGACCCCACCCTAGCCGCAAAAGGCGCGGCTGGGATGGGGCACCCTGCGGTTTTGTAAAGCGGTTGGCAGCAATTTCATCCTTCGTTCCAGAATCTCTCGCTTAAATACTTGTCGCCGGAGTCGCAGAGGATGGTTACGATCACCGTTTCGCGGCCTTTCTTCAGCGGCAGCTCTCGGGCAATCTTCAGACTTCCGACGACAGCGGCTGCGGCGGAAATGCCCACCAGCAACCCGGCGTTGCGCGAGAGGTGGCGTGCCATGGCGTAGGCGTCTTCCGTCGCAATTTCGAGATTCTGATCTGCGAGTTGCGGATCGTAAATTCTCGGCACGATCGCGCTGGCCATATGCTTGGCGCCTTCGATTCCATGAAACGACGAGTCGGGCTGCAGTGAGACGCATTGCACGGCGGGATTCAGTTCTTTCAAACGCCGGGTGGTTCCGACGAAAGTGCCGCTCGTGCCCAACATCGAAACGAAATGCGTGATGCGTCCCTGAGTCTGCTGCCAGATTTCGTTCGCGGTCCCGTGATAATGAGCCTTCCAGTTGGCTTCGTTGGAATACTGGTCGGCGTAAAAATACTGGTCGGGATGTTTATGGGCCAGTTCCCGCGCCCGACGAATCGCGCCATCTGACCCGTCGCCCGGATCGGTATACAAAATGTTGGCGCCGTAGCCCTGCAGAATTTGCTTACGCTCGCGTGAGACGTTTTCCGGCATGCACAGCGTGACCGGGAATCCTTCGGCCGCGCCCAGCATGGCATAAGCGATGCCGGTGTTGCCGCTGGTGGCGTCGAGCAGAATCTGGCCGGCCCGCAACTGACCGCTGCGGCGGGCTTCGGCGACGATGTTGGCGGCGGCGCGATCCTTCACCGATCCGCCGGGGTTGTACCATTCGGCCTTACCCAGAAGTGCTACACCGGGCAGGTCGATGGTGAGGGCATCCAGACGCAACAACGGAGTATTTCCGATCCGTTCGACCAGGCTGTGGCCCAGCGTTTCGCCCAGTCCTAGGGCCGCTTCTCGCGTTCTCTCCGGTTCTGCCGCCATCGACTTTGCTGTCATTCTTGTAGGCCGGTGTGCCCTCTCTGAGCCGGAACGCCGTGACCAACGTAATGTGCTATGTGGCCAGAAACAAGGTATGTAGTAGCTTGTTTAGATGAACAAGCTTCGCCCGGCGATGCAGCTTGTGTAAAGTTACGGTCGGTGGCTATAAAGGAAGCATCTAATGGGCGGGCAACGAAAGGTTGAATCGAAACACCATGGCTAAAACAGTTGAGGAACGAACTTATGAAGAAGCGCTAGCCTGGCTGCGCGATCACGGTTTCGACACAACCGACGCCCCCGGCACCAATGCCCGCGTGTTCCTGCGCAAATACAACGTTTCGGCTGCCATTCAAAAGGGGAACGACGACACCGTGAAGATCTTCGCCTATCCCGGCTACCTGATCGGGAGCGAGATTTCGAAGTTGATCAACCGGGGATACCAGCAGTTTCTCAAGACCTCCAAAACAGAAATCCCAGCCACGGCCGATCACTTGAAGGCGCTGCAGTCTTTCTCCGAAGAACTGAAGGAAGCGCTGGGTCTGCCCAGCCTGTACAACGAGTCGCTGGGAACCGTGAGCGAGTCCTACCACTACGACCGCATCGAGAATCGGGACAA
>CAZILJ010000112.1:0-2163 GCA_964539915.1 uncultured Acidobacteriaceae bacterium
CAGATCTCTCTGACCGGCTCCGGCGGCGGTTCCTTCGGGAGAAGCAGCGTCTTCTCGAGCCTGATGAGTTCGCAGATTGGGATCTGGTCCTACGGAGGGCAAATCAGCCAGCCGATTTTCACCGGCGGCGCGCTTCGCGGAAACTTGCATCTCGCGGAGTCCCAGCACCGGCAAGCCTTGATCGCATATCAGCAAGCCGTCCAGCACGCCTTTGGGGATGTCTCCGATGCGCTGATCGGCTATCAGAAATTCCACCAGGTTCGTGTGCGACAGCAGGAGTCTGTCGCCGATCTACAGGAGTCCGTTCGCCTCTCCAACCTGCGATACAAGGGCGGCACCACGACGTATCTGGAAGTGTTGGACGGACAACGTTCGCTCTTCGCCGCCGAACTGACACTGGCTCAGGCGCGCGGCAACGAGTATCAGAGTTTGGTGCAACTTTACCGATCGCTCGGAGGCGGCTGGCAGCAGTAGTCCCCGAAGCCGACATGTAGTTGCAAATCACCCGGAGGGAGGAACCACCCTTGTTACTAATTTATACACACTGTATGATTAATCTTTAAGCCATGTCTCCTCGTCCCTATCGTATGGGTAAACGCCAAGCAGCAGCAGCCGAAACGCGCGCCCAGATCCTCGAGGCCGCGCGGCAACTCCTCGCTGATGAATCGGAAATCGACCTTGGGATGGAGGCCATTGCACGCCGGGCCGATGTTTCCCGGCTGACGATCTACTACCAATTCAAGTCGCGCCCCGGCCTGCTGGAGGCCCTGTATGATCACCTGGCCGCACGGGGAAATGTGCAGAGTGTGGCGCAGGTGTTTCACGAACCCGATCCTTCGGTCGCCCTTGAGAAGCTGATCCGCACGTTCGTCGGTTTCTGGTCCTCGGACCCGGTCGTGATCCGGCGGCTCCGCGGAATGGCCACACTCGATCCCGACATTGATCAAGGCATCCGCGCCCGGGACGCACGCCGCCAGCATATCGCTCGCGAGATTCTGCGACGAACTGTACTGGGGGAAAAGGAAAAGCTGGGTGCGGAACAACAGAACCTGGCTGCCGACGTTCTCAGCATGCTCACCAGTTTCGAGAGCTACGACGCGTTAGCCAGGGCTGGACACAAGCAGGAAGCAATCGTTGCGACTCTAACCCGCGTGGCTCACGCCGTTGTCGATTCAGCGGAATGAGTGTTTGGGGGTTACTTCTCGGCGGTGGGTGCGGAGAACGCGGGTGCGAGGCGAACACGGTACCAAGTTCAGCCAACACCATTTTCTGGGACCGCGAGACGATGGGCTGAGCAATCCCAGATGGTCTGCCCACAGCCTAGACCCGACTAAGATGTGGCAGGCGCCAACAGCACCCGGAAGGGGCTTTGAGACTCTAATCTTGGGGATCCGTTGTCCCAGCTCAAGCGATGGCAAAGTTCTGCGAAGAAGGTGGGATCACTTCACCGGACCAAGATATTTGTCCAGCCAATCTAGGGTTTCCTTCATCTTCGGAGTCTCGGGCGGAGAGTGACCGGAGTCGAAGAGAACCAAGCGTTTGTTCTGCGGCGGCGTGCCCAACGCGTGGAACAGGGGCTCCTGGCAAGTGTCCAGAGGGAACATAAAGTCATATCTGCCATTCAGCAGGATTGTCGGCACTCTCACGTGGGGAGCAAAGTTCATGGGGTCCGCTTCGGGCAATTCCTTGTCGGGGTCGCACCCGCCGGCTACCAGGACTGCGACCTTGATTCGGTTTTCGATGGCAACCATGATCGACCCCAGATCGGCGCCCCAGCTCACGGCGTAATAGGCAAGGCGGTTGTGGTCAATATCTGTGCGCGTGTCCAGGTAGTCGACGGCACGGCGCAGATCCTTGGACTGCTGGATTGTTTCATCGCGGTAGGCAATCGTGCCTGGGTCGGGTACTACGCCGAGCCGTTCATAGCTGTCTTTGTAAATCGGAAACATCACGGCGCGGCCGGCCCTGACCAGGAAGTCGACTCCCTCAAACTGTCCTTCCTCAATCGAATGGAAGGCCTGGGCCGCTCCATGCGGAAAGTAAACGACCGTCTGGTAAGGCGGAGGAACGTTCTTCGGCAAGAAGAGGTAGGCGGGCACGCGCTCATTGCCATAGGCGGCATTGAAGCTGACGCGCAGCTTCTTCCATTCGGGGGCGCTGTCG
>CAZILJ010000113.1:0-7789 GCA_964539915.1 uncultured Acidobacteriaceae bacterium
GCGATCAGCTCATCTTTCTTGCCGTGGAAGTCGTTGCGCCATTCCTCACGCGGCCGGAGGTCGACAAAGAACTCCGTGTTGTAGAAGCCGCTGGCATCGCTACCGTCGTCTGGGCGGCCCACCTGGCTGATCACCTGCGTCACTTCCGGAAAATTGGCCAGCACGAATCGGGCTTTCTTGGACATGTCAATGCTGGCGGAAGGTCCGGTGCTGGGCGCCAAAGTCCCGCGCACCCAGATCGCGCCTTCGTCGAGGTGAGGCAGAAACTCCGACCCAATAATTCCGCTGAAAGCGATGAACAGCATGATCGCGAGGCCAAGCAGCCCTATGCTCAAGGTCAGCTTCAGATGATCGAAACACCAGTCGAGTGTGCGGGCGTAGCTGCGGTTCAGCCACTCCAGGACCGGGTTTCGCCATTCCTTGATTTCCGAACTGAACAGCATGCTGCACAAAACGGGTGCGATGAGCAGAGCAAACACCAACGCGCCCAGGAGGGCGAAGGCGACGGTCCACGCCATCGGGCTGAACAGCCGTCCCTCGACGCGCTGCAGCGTGAAAATCGGAAGGTACGAGACAATAATGATGACGCGCGCGAAAAAGACCGGGCGCTGTACTTCGTGGGCCGCGATGGCAATCGTCTCCATGAATGTTTTCTTGGTGTTGCCGAACGAGGTGTGACGAAGGATGTTTTCGACCATTACGACCGAGCCGTCCACCACCATGCCGAAGTCGAGCGCGCCCAAAGAAAGCAAATTGGCGGGAATGTGTCGCAGGTCGAGTAAAATCGCCGCGAACAGCAGGGAGAAGGGAATGGTGATGGCGACGATCAGCGCGCTGCGTACGTTGCCGAGAAAAAGAAACAGAATCAAGGTCACCAGCAACACGCCGTCAGTCAGATTTCGCAGAACCGTGTGAGTGGTGTGGTGCATGAGTTCACTGCGGTCGAGGTGCGAAACAAGCTTCACGCCTTGCGGCAGCAGGCCCGCCTTGCCGTTTTTTCCGTTCAACTCGTTAATTTTCTGATGCAGCGCATCAAGAGTGGTCTCGGCCACCGCGCCCTTGCGGAGCAGGACGATTCCCTCGACGACGTCGTCATTGTTGACTATGGAGCCATCTTTGTTCCGGATCGTCTTGCCGAGTTGACCGAGACGAACCTTAGGGGCCTGAACCACATTGCCCAGATCGCGAACGCGAACCGGCGTTCCGTTCTGCACTTTGACTACGGTGGCCGCGATGTCGTCGGTGCTCTGCATCAAGCCGACGGCGCGGACATTCAAGGCTTGTTCGCCACGTTCGATGAATCCGCCTCCGGCATTGATGTTGTTGGCGGCCAGCGCCGTTTCTACCTGCGATAGCGATAAGCCGTACGCCACCAGTTTGCCTGGATCGAGCTGAACCTGGTATTCGCGAGTAGGACCGCCAAAAGGATTCACGTCTACGATGTTGGGAACCGACTTCAACTGGTTCACAACGACCCAGTCATTCAGGGCCTTCAGTTCCATCGCGTCATATTTGGGATTGGAACTGGTGAGTGTGTAGAACATGATCTGTCCAGTTGGACTGTAGTCCGGACCGATGGCCGGATTCACGCCGTTCGGCAGCGTTACGAGCAGGAGACGGTCGAGGACCTCCTGCCGCGCGTTGAAGGTAGTGATGTCGTCGTCGTAGATGATGGTAATGACCGACAATCCCATCAGCGAGACCGAGCGGAGATGGGTGAGATGAGCCACGCCGTTTAATTCCACTTCCAGCGGTACGGTAATTTGCTGTTCGACTTCTTCGGCGGCATGTCCTGGCCATTGCGTGATCACTTGAGCGTAGGTGTCGGCAACGTCCGGATATGCCTCGATGGGCAGCGCATGGAACGAGAAAATGCCCCAGCCAAAAAGCACGAGCGACGCGCCCAGAATCAGCAAGCGGTTTTGCAGCGCAAAATCGATGAGACGGCGGATCATTCCTTCTTCTCCGCCACTTCGCTGGAGAATTCGAGGGCATTGGTGATCACTTCGTCGCCGGCCTTCACGCCATTGCGGATTTCCTGCATGCCGTCGGGAGCCAGGCCGTCAGCCTGCACTTCAACCTTGCGGAAGCGCTTGTCGCCCTCTTTGCGGAAGACCCAGTCCTTATCGTGCAGGCGCATGATCGTGGTGGCAGGCACCACAACGCGATTCGTGAGTTTGCGCGAGCGGAAGGCGGCGACAGCATACATGCCGGGACGAAGAGCACCGTCAGGGTTGGCGAGCACGATGCGCACCTTCGCTGAACGAGTATTGGGATCGAGCACGCGGGAAATGTCGGCGACCTTGCCTTCGAAAGCGCGATCAGGAAAGGCGTTCAGCCGGATCGCGGCGGCATCGCCTAGATGAACTTCGCCAAGATCGTTTTCGAATACGTCGCACACGACCCAGACCTGACCAAGATTGGCGATGGTAAACAGGTTGGGAGTATTGTCGAGGCTCTTGATACCTTCAAAACCGGCGATGTTTTGCTCGACGATCGTGCCTGCGACGGGAGCTTTCAAATTGATCAGCGGGCTAGGATGCGCGGGGTCTGCGCCCAGGATCTCTACGTGGCGCTCTGCGGTCTGCACATCGACTTTGGCTTTGTCTTCGGTATCCTGGGCAGTTTCCAGATCTTTGGCCGCAATGGCGCCGCGGTCAAACAACATCTGCGCGCGATCCAAAGCTTTGTGCGAAAGTACTTCATCCGCTTTGGCCTTCTGATAATCGGAAAATGCGCCGGAAAGATCAGGACTTGAAATCACCAGCAGCGTCTGGCCTTTCTTTACATTGTCACCCAGCTTTGCCCTGAGATCGACGACTCGCCCTCCGCCCAATGAAGTGACGTGAATCGTGCGAGTCACGTCCGGAGAGACGGTGCCGTTGGCATTGACTATGGTGGGAAGAGGACGGCTCACCGCCTTCGCGGTCCTGAAGAGCTCAGGATGATCGGCATCGAAAACGTCGGCATCGATCGTGACGGGCGGCTTGCTGGCGGCCGCTGGATTGTCCTTCGAGCATCCGACAGCAACACTAAGCGACGCCGACAGCAGAGCCAGCATGATCCAGCGGGATAATCCGAGTTGGCGGTCGCGTCGACTTTGGAACATGAGCTCTCTCATTGGATTACCTCGCGCCCAACCGCCTGGTTCAGTTGCGCCGCTGCCGTCAGATAGGAACCGACCAGATTCACATAACTCAGCTCCACGGCCCGGTACTCGCTCTCGGCATTCAAAAAATCAAGCAAGGCCGCGCCGCCGTGCTGGTAGGAAAACAAAACCGTCTCTCGCACCCGAACTGCTTCTTCCAAATACTGGCGCTTATAAGGCTTCAATAAACTAATGTCGCTGTTCACCGTGGCGTAGGCGGAATCCACATCGCTGTAAACCTGTGTCTCCACGCCTTCGCGCAGCTTCTGGTTGCGCTTGATATCGATTTTTGTGCGCAGTTTTTCTCCCTGGTTACGGTCGAAAATGCGCAGCGGAACGCTAACGCTGGCGCCGATCGTATTCAGGGCGTCAGGGTTGTTGAACGAGCCGTTGTGCGTGAACCAGACGCCTATGGTCGGATCGGTTGAGCCGTCAGCCTCGGACAGTTGATAGTTGGTTTCCGCTTGCTTTACAGAAAGCACCGCAGCACGAAGGTCGGGGCGCGCATCCAGGGCGTCCTTTCGATAGTCGTCGATCGAAAGAAGGCTATCGCTGAAATCGAAAGGCCCATCCACCTCGAAACTGTCGACCGGCCTGCGGTCGTCGAGCAGTGCCAGCATGTTGATCTTCGTCGTGCGCAGATTGACCAGCGCGGTCTGCAGATCGGACTCGTACTGCAAGCGCTGCAATTCGAGCCGGTCGAAGTCGATGCGGGCGATGTCTCCTGCCTGAAAGCGGTCGCGGCTGACTTTCAGGATCTTGTCGTAGGAGTCCAAATTATCCTTCGCGAGTTGCAGCACAGCCTTGGCTTGGAGGATGCCTACAAAAGCAGTACGCAGATTGAAGAGCAGTGTGCGCTCCGAATCGGACTGCTGGGCGATGCCGACGGCGGTGCCTTCTTTGGCGGCCTCGAAGCGCAGGTTCCGCTTATTGCGCCGCTCGAACAGGTAGCTCACTCCGGGGGAGACAAAAGTGCCGGCCAACGGCTGCCAAACGCCGTGGCTGGGAGCAATCTGGGTGCCGTCGGCGGAAAGCGTAAAGTCGGGATTGGGACGCAGGTGGGCCGTGATTTCCTGTGCCTTCAGTTCGTCAATGTTCAACCGGCTCGCCTGAAGGGTCGTGTTGTTCAGTTGGAAGCGGTCTTTGACGTTATCCCACGTCCAGACCTGAACCGTCGCCGGCGGTACCGCCTGAGTGGCGGTCTGGGCGTACAGCCCCAACCCGCTAAGCGCTATTACTACTCGCACACTGAATAAGGTCCAGCGCATCAAAACTCCATTGGATATCCATTTATCCGCCGAGCGAAAGGGGATTTGGTCCGGGCGGTTGTGTCGGCCGGCATTCCACCGGCAACACTACTATCTCGTTCCTGCCCATGAATTTCGTAAAGTTAGATAAAGACTCGCCGGTTTTTATTTCTGGTAACGATCGGCGATTTCAGCGACTAGTAGGGAAAAGAATGGGGAGGAGCGCGGCCTGCGCGCTCGATGGCGGGCGCTGCCGGTTGGGACCAAGCGAGAGGGGACAATTGTTCCCATCGGGCGTCGCTTACAATCAAGGAAGTTGCAGTCGCGCTGAATGCGGGGGGACTTTGCCAGTTCCAGACCGAAGTTTTATCGTGCCCTGCCTGACGCAGGGTGCGTCGGCAGGCGGGCGATTCTTCCGTCTCGCTGCGCATGGCGGAGAGGTCATCCGTCGCCGAAATCACGGGAAAGAGTATGACCAACACACATCCCAAAGCCAGCAGGCACTGGAGAGCGCTGAACTGGCGTCTGAAAGCCATAGTTCTGGAGCCGCGCCACAGCCAGACGGCAGGGAGCGCCAACAGCAGCCATGCGAGATTCAGCAGCAGTTCCATGAAATTGAGATGCCGGAGGTTCCCGGTTACTAGTTTTTCAGAAACATTAAATTCAAGTCAATGTGACTTCGGTCTGCAAGGATTGCTTTAGCGCAAGATCGCGCGAGCAGAACATTCTTATACGGAAGCGGAAGAATTGTGGGAGAGTAGAGAACTGGAGTCTGAGTGGGCAGACTCGCGCACCTAGTTCAAATGCCCTCGAATTGAGATGACGACTAAAGCAGCGCTGAAGGTTATCGCAGTGATCATCCTGCTGGAGTGTGCGGCGGGGATGCTTGCGTGCCAACTCGGGTCAGCCAACGCGAGCGAGAAGGATCTGGCGGACCCTCAGGCTGCGACCGCTCCTCCAGCCGATTCGGGAATCGTCATCGAGAACGATTCGGAACTGCCCGATACTTACCCAAGCGCACAGTACGAGGTGCGTTTTCGTGCGCATGGTGGCGTCTCGCTGCTGCACTGGCGGTTGGAGAAGGGAGCGCTACCACCGGGAATAAAACTCGAGGACAATGGCTTGCTGCACGGGCAGGCACAGCGCTTGGGGGAGTTTCAGCTTACGGTTTCGGTGACGGATGGAACGAACCAGCTGACGAAGGCATTCGTGATTCGGGTGCGCTCGGCCTTGACCCTGAACTGGAAGGCGCCAGCGCGAGTGAACGGGGGCCGCATCGAGGGCAGCGTGGAAGTTTCGAACACGACTCCCGACGATATGGACTTAACATTTGTTGCGATGGCGATTGCCTCCAATGGAAGGGCGACGGCCATCGGATACCAGCACTTCCTGCTGCCGCGCAACACGATCGCGAAGGAATTGCCGTTCGGCGAAAATCTGCCGCACGGAGGATATGTGGTCCATGTCGATGCGGTGGGCGAAGTGGCACCGAAGAATCTGATCTACCGGGCAAACATGCAAACGCCGTCGGCGTTGCAAGTGACGGTAGGGCCTTAGGGATTGTCGCAATACTCGCCGAAAAAGCCTGCGAGACCACACCACTGCTTTAGCCAAGACCTGAAGCCGCTGCGCCACCCGAAAGCAACTACCTCGAGTGACTGAGCTGGTTATCCAAACCACAGTGTTTAGTGATCCAGATCACGCACCGATGTGCGGGAAAAGACCCAAATCAAACCGCCGGCGTCAGACAAGGTCTCGCAAGCCCAATCTTTTCCAGCATCTAAGCCCCATTGTTTCTGATAGATAGCGACTCTCGAAGTCGAACGACGGAGCCTGGGGGAATTGGCTCCTGGCATGCTTTTACCTATGCGTTAGTAAAGGCGGAAGGCTGGACGTGAGGCAGGACCGCCTTAGGAGGTTTGTGATGCGAGCTCCCTATGGTCTCGATATTCTTGATAATTGCCTCACCTGCCCGGTGAGGACGCAACATCTGTTCTGCAATCTATCCCCCCAGGCTGCGCAACGGTTGAACGAGATCAAGTCCACGGCTGTTTATCCGAAGGGAGCCGTGCTCTTCATTGAAGGGCAGCAACCGCGCGGCGTGTTTGTGCTTTGCGTGGGGAAGGTGAAGCTTTCCACTTCTTCTCGCGAAGGCAAGACCATCATCACAAAGATTTCTGATTCAGGGGACATTCTGGGACTGAATGCGGTGGTCTCAAGTCGACCCTACGAAGTGACCGCCGAGATGATGGAGCCGGGCCAAGCCAATTTCATCCCTCGCGATTCCTTATTGCTGATGCTGAAGGACTTTCCGGACGTGGCCGTGCGCGTGGCGCAGCAGCTGAGCCGCAATTACTTCACGGCGTATGAAGAGATCCGCACGTTGGGACTGGCTGCTTCTCCGTCGGAGAAGTTTGCCAAGCTGCTGCTCTCGTGGTCGAGCAAGAGCACCTTGGATGATGGTTCGGCGCAGGTGAAGCTGACATTGACCCACGAGGAGGTGGCTGAGATCATCGGCACCACGCGCGAGACGGTCAGCCGTCTATTCTCTGAATTCAAAAAGAAGCAGCTGATGCAGATGAAGGGCGCGACCTTAGTGATCCGCAGCCGCATAGCACTCGAAAGGATTGTCCAGTCTTAACTTTCGGACGGTCATTTTTTTGGAACGTCCACATTTTCCCCGTGGGGTCGCGTACGCTCCCCCTACACCACAGATAGGCGGGAGCGCAACGCGTTGGGCATTCACGCGTTGAGCATTTCGCACCAGCACGGCATCTCATCCTTGTTCGTTTGAAGCTGCCGTCGTTCTAAGGGCAGTACCTCACTCGGGCAAGCGGCCCGCCCTCCCTAAAACCCATTCGTCCAAGCCTGCCGGGCATTCGCAAAAGCCGGTCGCGGGTCCAGTGCTGCCAATGGAAGCGGCCAGACGCAGGTATACAGTTTCCCGTCGGACTGCATCCTACGATGCACGTTCCGTCTGTATTGTCGGGCACTCCCCGGCCACGAAGCGGCTATATGAAACGACTCTCACAAATCGTGGTCTGTCTGGTTTTCGGCTGCGCCAGCGCCATTTCATCCTTGGGTCAGGCTTCCACTGACATCGAGAGTCCGAAACATAAGGCATGGGACATGCTGGTCACCGCCGCATTGTCCAAAGTAACGACCGAGCGGACCAACGGCGTTCGAGCTCTCGGCTTGCTTCGAGACACTCCTCGGGCACGTGAACTGGCGGAGAATGCCTTGAAGGATCCGAAGCCGGAGGTGCGCGAGGCGGCGGCCATTGCCTTGGGGCAGATGCATGCGACCGAGTCCATTTCGAAGCTGGAAAACGCGCTCGTAGACCCCAAAATTCGTGTCGTGATGGCTACGGCCCATTCTCTGCGCGAGCTGAAAG
>CAZILJ010000114.1:0-3512 GCA_964539915.1 uncultured Acidobacteriaceae bacterium
TCTGTCTCGTCCACCTTCACTTCAGCCGTAATCACCGACATGTCGGCGATCGTCATCAGCGTGCTGCCCAGTGCGTTCTGGATTCCAATGACCACCGACTCTCCTTCGCGTACAGGCAGATTCGTCACGACGCCATCGTAGGGCGCGCTGTAGGTGGTCTTCTGCAGAACGTCAGTCACGCGCGTTAAGTTCGCCCGTGCTTGCGACACGTGTTTTGCTGCGGAGTCGTTCTGCGCCTTGGCCTGCGCTACCCGCGCCTGAGATTGCACCAATCCCGAATCCGCCGTTGCCCATGCATTCCTGCGGCTGTCGAAATCCGACTTTGAAATCAGTCCGTCTTTAAACAAGCTCTGGGCACGCTCCCAGTCCAGTTTGTTGCGGTCGTAATCCGCCTGTGCGCGCTGCAGGTCCGCTTGTGACGTCTTGAGGCCAGCATCGGCCGCGATGGCGTCTGTCTCCGCCGCCTGGAGAGAGGCCTCGTTGGCATTCACATCCGCCGATGACTGTACGTTCTCCAGCTGTGCCAGCAATTGACCCTTCTTTACGCGATCTCCCTCCTTCACATAGAGGTGGGTGATCTTCCCGTAGGCATTGGCCCCGATGTTCACGTAAGTCTTCGGTTTGATCTCGCCCGAAGCGCTCACGACCGTGGCCAGATCCAGCCGCTGCACTTTCCCGGTCTGTACCGTGGTTACGTTCTTGCTGCTCTGATGAACGGTAAAGGCAACAATGATTGCGAGTAGAATCGCAATGCCGGCGCCGATTGCAATTTTTTTCCAAGCTCTCATGATTCCCGTCAATCGCCAGGTGATTTATCGCCCACAGCAGGTCGAGTCTTGAAAAAACGTTTTTTTAGTGCGAATAACCTCGCCTGTATCGTGCGGGGTGACGGGCACACACCATCTGGTACGATCCTCGTGCCGAAAAAGTTCCCGCTCTGGAAGATCTGGAAGATGAGACCTGACCGAGACCCGTTACGCGTGGGACGTGATAGCGACTGCCCCCGGAACGCACTCATTATATCCCTGCGACCGTCCGGTTTGGCACCTGCGAATTTCGTTGCCAACTTTGTTTCTGGCCCGGGCAACTCGGCGCCACCCCGGCGGCTTCTAAAATCTACGGTTGCGGTCGGTTTTAATGGGTTTTCGGGGCACTTAGCCTTGCTTTCAAACGACGAACAAGCCTAAAATAAGTGGACAGCGGTCTGGCAGGAGTCCCTTCATGTTCCGGGTAGGTTCAAGTCAATCTATTCTCCGAATTCTGTTTGTCTCTGCGGGTCTGACGGTTGCTGGCGCGGTTGCCCAGGACCAGCCGGACCAGAAGCCTGCTGACAAACCCGCCAGTGACGCTGCCAACTCCCAGCAAGTACAGCCTGCCGCCGCTCAGTCCGATGCCGCGCAGGCGAAGCCAGCGCCCGATGCCGCAGATCCGCTCAAGCGTCCGACCAATGAAAAACAGAAGAAGAAAAATGAGCGGGCGCTGAAGCAGGAATTGAGCCGTCCTTATAAGAAGTGGTTGGAAGAAGACGTCGTCTGGATCATCACCGACGAAGAGCGGGCGGCTTTCAAGCAGCTCTCGAACGACGAGGAACGCGACAACTTTATTGAAGCCTTCTGGCAGCGCCGCGATCCGACCCCCGACACGGAAGAGAACGAATACAAAGAAGAACACTACCAGCGGATCGCCTACGCCAACGAGCATTTCGCAGCCGGTGTGCCCGGGTGGAAAACCGATCGCGGCCGGATTTATATCGTCTACGGGAAGGCCGACGAGGTTGATTCGCATCCCTCGGGCGGCACCTACGAGCGTCCCATGGAAGAGGGCGGTGGCGAGACCTCGACTTTTCCGTTTGAAGACTGGCGCTATCGTTACATCGAGGGAATCGGACAGGAAGTCATCATCGAATTCGTCGACACCTGCATGTGCGGCGAGTACCACATGACTATGGATCGCTCCGAAAAAGACGCTCTGCTCATGACCCCGAATGCCGGCCTGACTCTCTATGAGCAGATGGGAATGGCGAATAAATCGTCTCGCTTTTCCGGCAACGGACTGGAGCGTTTGGGGCTCGGTCCTGAAAGCTCGATGCTGCAAACCAAGGAGTTCGATCGCCTGGAGCAGTTCGCCAAACTGCAGGCAGCACCCAAGGTTAAGTTCACCGATCTGGAAGAAGCCGTCAATTCGAAGATCATCCTGAATCCGATGCCTTTCGATGTGCGCGCCGACTTCGTGAAAATCACCAGCGACACCGTGCTGGTGCCGGTCACGATCCAGATGAGAAATCGCGATATCACCTTCGTCAATAAAGAAGGTGTGCAGCGGGGGACGGTAAATATCTTTGCCCGCTTGACGACGCTGACGGGCAAGATTGTTCAAACCTTTGAAGACACGGTGCAGGTAGACGTCCCTGCTGAACTTCTCCCTCGCACCGCGGAGAACGCCTCGGTTTATTGGAAGGCCCTGCCCCTCCGCCCGGGCCGCTACAAACTGAACATCGCGATCAAAGACGTCAACGGCGATCGCAAGGGGCTCTGGAGTCGCAGCATCGTGGTGCCCGAATTCTCGGACGACAAGCTTTCAACCTCAACTTTGATTGTTGCCGACCAAATGGAGCCAGTTCCCACCAAGGCGATTGGGACCGGCAGTTTTGTCATCGGCACCACGAAGGTTCGGCCTCGTGTGGCTGCTGCCGACGGCAAGCCAGCCCTATTCAAAAAGGATAAAGACCAGAAGCTGAATTTCTGGATGCAGGTCTATAATCTGGGCCTGGACGAGAAAACGCACAAGCCTTCCGCCACCTTTGAGTATGAGATCACCAACCTTGCAACCAATAAGCAGGTGATCCAGAAGACTGAAACCACTGATAGTATGGGCAACATCGGCGAACAGGTTACGCTGCAGAAATCCATCGTAGCCGCCAACCTGCAGCCCGGCACTTACAAGATCAACATCAAGGTGAATGACAACATCTCGAAGCAGACGATTAATCCTTCGGCGGTTTTTGCCGTAGAGTAATTCCCTGCGATTCCCCCACAGGGGGTGGGGCGAAGTTGAGACTGCATAACCTAGGAACCTGGGCAATCCTGTTGGGGTTGTCGCTTCCGGTTTGGGCTGGAGAGCAGCCCGGAGCGATCTCGGGATACGTCCGCACCAACTCGGGCACGCCTCAAATGGGCGCCGTTGTCCAAATCCTCGGTTCCGCCGATCGTAGCCTCACTGTCTTCACCGACGCGGCCGGATTCTACACAGCCACCGGATTATTGCCAGGCCTTTACTCTCTGCAGGTCACAGCACCTTCCTTCTTGCCCGCGTTGCGCGAAAAGGTTGGTCTTCGCCCCGGCGCCCGCCTCAAAGTCAACGTCACCCTAAGCACCTTGCTGGGGGTAATGCAGCTCGGCCCTGCTCGTCCGCTTGCCGATGAAGATGACTGGAAGTGGACGCTGCGTTCGGTCGCCAACCGTCCCATCCTGCGCGTTTTTGACGATCCCGCTGCTAACCGCCTCGATCTACCA
>CAZILJ010000115.1:0-6260 GCA_964539915.1 uncultured Acidobacteriaceae bacterium
CAAACAAACCAATTCACGAAGGTAGATGCCACTCCACGTCCGGCCACCAGCGATGTCGCGGCGATCGAGGTGCGCTTCGGTCGAGAATTTGACCGGCGCCTGACTGACAGTCGAGTCGACAAATTCAGTACCTGGCTGGTCTTGCTGCTGCTGACTGGAGCCGCGGTACTGCTGCACGGGTATCATCCCTATGTGGAAGACGCCGAGATTTACTTACCCGGCATCGAGCGCATCCTGAACCCCCAGTTGTTCCCTACCGGGCAGAAATTTTTTCAGTCGCACGCCAGCATGTCTCTGTTTTCGAATCTTGTGGCGTACTCCATACGGGCAACGCATTTGTCCCTGGAGTCGGGGCTGTTTCTGTGGCATGTGGCTTCGATCTTTCTGCTGCTGCTCGCCTGCTGGGAGTTAACCAGTATTCTGTTTTCGAGTGCGAGAGCGCGATGGGGAGGAGTGTGTCTGATCGCTGGGCTGTTGACAATTCCGATCGCTGGAACCGCGCTTTACATCATGGATCAGTATTTGAATGCGCGGAATCTGGCAGCGTTTGCAGCAGTATTTGCTGTAGCTCGTACGCTGCAAAAGAAATATCTTCAGGCGGCACTGTGGATACTGTTTGCCGCAAGCGTGCATCCCCTCATGTGGGTGTTTCCGTTTTCGTTTTGCGCGTTGTGGATGGTTCTTCAGAAGATCGAGGGCAACGTCAAGGCGATGATCTCGAACGTCAAGACCAGCCCGATTGCCATGGCGTGTCTTAGCTTGGCTTGGATACCGTTGGTCTCGCAGTTTTCTCCGGCGTATCACGAAGCCGCGACCCTTCATGCCAATCACTACATCCAGAACTGGGAGTGGTATGAGTGGCTGGGCATCGTTGCTCCGCTGGGTGTGTTCTGGTGGTTAGGACGGATGGTGCGCACGCGGCAGCAGGCTTTCCTGGCACGGGTGTGTCGAGCATTCCTGATGTACGGTTTGATTTATGTTGCGGTGTCACTGGTATTGGACCTTCCAGCTCGGTTTGAAAGTCTCGCAAGGCTCCAACCGATGCGCAGCCTCCATCTCCTCTACATTTTCCTTTTTCTTTGCCTGGGGGGATTGCTGGGTGAGTATGCGCTCCGCAAAAGCATGTGGCGCTGGATGGCCCTGTTTGTACCCTTAAGCCTGGGGATGTTTGTGGCGCAACGGTCGCTTTTCCCCGCAAGTGTGCACCTGGAGTGGCCCGGCCGCGCGGCGAAGAATCCGTGGGCGCAGGCTTTCGTCTGGATCCGGCAAAATACTCCAGTAAATGCGGTTTTCGCGCTCGATCCAGGTTACATGCATATCGAAGGCGAGGACGAAATCGGATTTCGATGCTTGGCGCAGCGCAGCCGATTGGCCGACGCTATCAAAGACAACGGCGTGGTCAGCATGTTTCCTCTGCTTGCCGATGAATGGTGGGCACAAGTACAGGCGCAGACTCCGTGGAAGCATTTTCGGGCAGCGGATTTCGAACGTCTGCGAGACAAGTACGGGGTGACGTGGATCATTGTGGAACAGCCGGGCGTCCCGGGTATCGATTGCGAGTATAAGAACTCGACGCTTCAAGTCTGCCGCCTGCCCGCCTCTGCACCTGCGTTAGCCGGGGCACACACCGACGGCGGCGAGCACGACGATGATCGGATCGAGCGGGCGAAAGTAGTAAGTCTCAGGATGCGAGAAGTAGTAGGCGAGCGGAAAGAGTAAAAGAACGATGGCGAAGCGCGCCCCAAGCGCGGCGTCGCGTTGAAAGACGCGCCGCAAACCCCAGAGTGCCAAAATCGTCAAGGTTGTACTGAGAAAAATGTTTGGCGGATCAAGCGGTTCGTCCTTCAAGTAAGCTCGATCGAAGCTCCAGTAACCCGTCCACATATAGACCATTCGCCGAACCGACATCCACAGGTACCATGCAGGATGGCTGCGGATGTAGTCTTTTGCCTGTTGAAGCTTGTGATCCATGTAGGCAATTTCGCCCACGCGTTCGTATTCGGCAAGTTCGTCATGGCTGTGATTTGGGTGCAGGTTGCTGTTGACCCAGCGCTCTGAATAACCATTGTTACCGATATAGAGTTCGAGGCCGAAACCGCTGCGTACGGGAATGACGCGGTGAAACACGATGTAGTTGCGCACGAGCCAGGGAGAGAGCATGACCATCCCCGCGAAGGCAACGCAGACTGCTTGCATTCGCCAAGGCCGATCAAGACGATAACGACGGTACAGAGTGTAAATCCCGAGCAAGGGAAGGACGGCGAGCACGACAGGTTCAGTGAGCGCGGAAAATCCGCAGAGCGCACCGAAGACAAGCCAATCTCGCTTGCGCGACGAGTTTTCCAAACGCCACGCGAACAAAAACAGGCAGCAGAGTTCGAGCGCAACCAGGCAAGTCGACCACGCCCAGTCGGCGCCATAGTAAATACCGTACGGAGAAAAAGCCCATCCCCAGCCTGCCCACTTGGCAACGCGCTGGCCGAACGCTTGGCGGGCCAGAAGAAAAACCGGCACCCCAGTGAACGCCGAGAAAAAACTGTTTAACGATAGAGCCCCGAGCACCGAGGCCCGCGTTTCGATGCCGAAGATTTTGAAAAGGCCGGCGAGAAGATAGGAATATACCGGAGGCAAGAGCGCAGACAGTCCGGTGTCGGCAAACGGACTGCCGAAGCCGTGGCCGGATGCGATGGAACGCGCGATCCTTCCAAAGGCCCAGTGCTCGAGCACGAAGGGATCCATCCAGTCGTGGTAGACGAAAGGAATGACGGCGAGGCGAACGGCCAAAGCGGCGAGAACCATCGGAACATAGGGTGGGATGCGAGTTTGAGAGGAACTGTCGGTTGGCATGAGTTCGTAGGCGCGACATGCGGGGACGAGACGTCCCGCGACAGCCGGCGGGACGCCGGCGCTACTTTCCTGCGCGCCGCTTTCTCAGTATAGACGGCAGACTTGGAGTAGTTCGTTCTGATAAGGACAGCTGATTGTCAACTTCGTTGAGTGGTTCTGATCCAAAGTCTCTAATCTGCCGCGCGAGAGGATGACCCAGGTCACGCCGAACTCATCTTTCAGGCGCTCGAAATCTACGGCTTGGAAATTCTGCCAACCGGTCTGTGCATTCACTTCCTGGAGCCAGCGCGGAGCGAGGCGGGGAACGCGGGCGGCCATGCCACCATCCTTTTCGCAATCGGCGAGGACGCTGCGTTCGGCGAGGGCGCGAAATCCGTGGTAGTCCTCGCCCGGCAAAGTCATGTAATGAGGATCAAGGGCGAACAGGCTGTCGCTCGGAGTATTCTGCCGAATCCAGTCGAAGGCTTCGAGCCAGCCGTTCTTCGTTGCCACGCCAGGCAACTCCAGGTGCGCGGACGCGGGATACATTCGATGCTGCGCATAAAACATGACCGCACTCAAGGGAAGAAAAAGCAGCAGCCAGCGGTAAACACTCCGGCCGAGGAAGTAGCGACCGAGCAAGCCACCCGCGATCATGAAAAACATCCAGTAGACGAGCTGCAGATAGCGCATCGGCTCAAAAGGCCGCACTCTCTCGAGGCTTGGGGGAAGCACGAGCGCGAGCCCAACGACGGTCTGGAAGACTCCATAAAAGAGAACACTCGAAACCAGCACCGGCAGCGCGGAGCTGTCGCTTCGCTCTCGGCGACGCCGCAAATCGCGCCGAAGCATGTCGAGCAGTAGCAACGGCGCGAAAACGCCTAGCCACTCATACCAGTGCCAGCGTGCGACAAAGTAAAAACCACGAGTCGCAGCCGCCCGGCGCCAAGCGTCGGAAGCTGGTTCAAACATCCATCCCAGCGGGATCAGCAAGGCAACGGCCACTGGCATTGCCGATGGCCGCCTCGCTCGAGAGGCGCGCAGATTCCAAGAAATAAAAATGCAAAAAGAAATGCCGAGGCCGCCCATGATGGCGTGAATGGCAACGGCAAGAGCCAGCAAAGACCCGGCAATCCAAGGACGCCGGTCGAGCACCGCGACGATCGCCGCAAGAATCGCGGCTGTCGCCAACGTGCGCGGATGAAGAGACTGGTCCGCGAGATTGATCGCGACACCAGATACGGGTAGGGTGAGCAATACTGCAATGGTGGTTACCGCTGCCCACTGCGCCGCGGATCTCGCGAAACAGCGGCGACTGATTCGCCAGCATCCGTGTAGAAGCAGAAAAATGGAAGCGAGCTGCCACAAAAACACACTCCACAGCACGGGCAAATGACTAAGACGTACCGACGCCGCGATAACCTTATCGAAGATCGTTGCCTGAAACTGCAGTCGAAAGAACTCGGAATCATGTGGGAACAGAGCAGGATTCAGATTCCGCTTGATGGCGGCAAGGTAGAACGCGTCGTCCTCAAGTCCCGGATGGTAGCCCATGACAATAACGGCAAATATCGTGAGAGCGGCGAGCAGCGCGAGGTTTTTCGCTGACGAATCGCGACCGTCGGATGGACAATTTGGCCGATTTTGCGGGACTTGGACACTCTGCCGATGAGGGAGATCAAGTCTTGACACTTAAGTTTCTGCCGTACAAAGAAGAGCACCCAGTTTATCAAGCCGAAGCCAGAGCAAAATGGCTGTTCGTTAAACCCACAGCACGGTCTCGACCGATCGATTCTTTCAGAGTGACCGACGAGCTGACATTTCCCGCAATGTTAGGCGGGGCGCGCGGTTTCTGACCGAGCCGCGTAGTAAGATTCGTCGCCAGCTTCCAGTCTGCGGCCTTGAGCGCTGAAGCGCGGTAAATGCACCAGACCAATCCGCTGCAGCGCAAACTGCAAAGTCGTGGCCAGAACCTCAAGACCGTACTTCACGCTGCGGCGGAAGTTAATGGACGAGGCCTGTTCGAAATACTTGGTGGGACAGGAAACCTCCCCAATGCGGAAGCCGAAGTGCACGCATTGCGCCAGCATCTGATTGTCAAACACGAAGTCGTCGGAATTTTCAAGCAGCGGCAACTCGGTGAGCACTTTTCGGCTGAAGGCGCGGTAGCCAGTGTGGTACTCGGACAACTTCACTCCCAAAAACAGATTCTCGAACGCAGTGAGAAGACGATTGGCAACGTATTTGTAAACGGGCATGCCGCCGAGCAAAGCGCGGCCGCCGATGATGCGCGATCCCAGCACGACGTCATAGACATCGTAGGCGACCATGCTGGCCATCGCCATGACCAGCAGCGGCGTGTACTGGTAGTCGGGATGGAGCATGATGACAACGTCCGCGCCGGCGGCCAAAGCCTCACGGTAGCAGGTCTGCTGGTTGCGTCCGTAGCCATAGTTGCGGTTATGCTGGAACACGTACAAACCCAAGCCGCGCGCCAGATCGACAGTGTTGTCGGAACTGTGATCGTCCACCAGGATGCGCATGTCGACAAGATCGGGCAGTTCTCCCACGGTGGCTTGGAGAGTCTTCTCCGCGTTGTAAGCGGGCATGACAACCGCGATGCGCTTGGCGTTAATCATTTTGTCGGCAGAAAGCTCCAAGAATAGTTTACCGCAGAAGGCCCATTTCCCCTGTCGCCGGGCCTCTCGCCGCACGCGAGCTTATTCCGAGTATCCGCAGAAAGGAAGCTGCAAAGCGTTGCAAGTAGTGAAAAAACGAGTCTTTGACTGCGCAAGGACTTGCATATTTGCCGGGCATTCGGGACTGCGAAATTGAAGCTCCCGTTTTATCTTTATCAATTTAAAGTACAATTGCCTAAACCGCTGCGGCATGGCACTTGCGAGTAATTAGTGCTAATCCTTTATTGAGTACCCTAAAATCCGAAATCCACGAACCATGGAGGTTCATCGCTCTTGTCTTCTAGTCATGTGATTGCTCCCCACGGCGGCGAACTTGTAAACCTGCTGGCGTCCTCTGAAAAAGCTGCAGAACTGAAAGCCCACTCTCGCGAGTGGCCATCCTGGGATTTAACACCCCGGCAAATTTGCGATCTGGAACTGCTGATGAGCGGAGGCTTCTCTCCGCTGCGCGGCTTTATGACCCAAGCCGATTACGAAGGCGTCTGCCATAACATGCGCCTGGCCAGCGGTTTGCTATGGCCCATGCCGATCACGCTGGATGTCACAGAAGAATTTGCCAAGAAACTAACCCCCGGCAGCAGCAAGGTTGCGCTGCGCGATGCCGAGGGGGTAATGCTGGCAGTACTGCACGTGGAAGAAGTTTGGCAACCCGACCGCAAGGCCGAAGCCGAAGCGGTATTCAACAGCACCAGCAAGGCTCACCCTGGCGCGGATTATGCCCTGAACAAAGCGAAC